>JBBFLF010000007.1 GCA_037481655.1 Desulfobaccales bacterium
GCCCTCCCCCAAACCCCCGCCCAACCCCCCATAAGGGGTTGGGGGTGGGGTTGGGGGAGGGGGCAGGGGTTGTCAACCCCTGGCCCCCTCCCCCAGCTCTCTTACCGCCAGCGGGCCACGGGGGTGGTGCCGGCGGTGAGGTGGTCGCCTTTGTGGGTGATGATCTCACAGGTGGCCGGGAGATACAGGTCCACCCGGGAGCCGAAGCAGATCATGCCGATACGTTGGCCCTTCTCCAGGTGATCGCCGGGTTTGACCCGGGTGATGATGCGCCGGGCAAGAAGACCGGCGATCTGGATTATTTTCAGGCGGCGCTCGGGGGCCACTTCCAGGAGGGTCACCTGGCGCTCGTTGCTGGTGTCGGCCTCCTCCTTGAAGGCCGCCAGGAAGCGGCCGGGGAAGTGGCGGCTCAGGAGCACGGTGCCGGCCGCCGGGGCCCGGTTGACGTGCACGTCGAAGATATTCATGAAGGTGGCCACCCGCCAGGCGGGGCCCACGTCCTCATCCGTCACCCGGTCCACCCGGATGACCCGGCCGTCGGCGGGGGCCACCACCACCTGGTCGTCGGCGGGGGGCTGCCGTTCCGGGTCCCGGAAGAAGTAGCCGAAAAAGGTGGCCAGCCCCAGGGCTGCCACGGCCACCAGCGGCCAGTCCAGGGCCAGGGCCAGGAGGCACAGGCCCAGGGGCGCCAGGATGAAGGGGTAGCCCTCCTTGGCCAGGGGCAGGGCCGGGGGCCTGCCGGGAGCCGCCTTCATGGTGAGTGTCCGCTTCCCGTCAACGCTTCAGCCAGGACATCATGCCCCGGAGTTTTTTGCCCACTTCTTCGATGGGGTGGGCGGCTTCCAGGCGCCGGAGGGCGTTGAACACCGGCCGGCCCGCCTGGTTTTCCAGGATCCACTCCTTGGCGAACTCGCCGGTCTGGACCTCATAAAGGATCTGGCGCATCTCCTCCCGGGTCTCCTCGGTGATGATGCGTTTGCCCCGGGTGTAGTCGCCGAACTCGGCGGTGTCGGAGACGGAATAGCGCATATAGCTCAGGCCGCCCTGGTAGAAGAGGTCCACGATGAGCTTGAGTTCGTGCAGGCATTCAAAATAGGCGATCTCCGGGGCGTAGCCCGCCTCCACCAGGGTGTCGAAACCGGCCTTCACCAGTTCGCTCACCCCGCCGCAGAGCACGCACTGCTCGCCGAAGAGGTCGGTTTCGGTCTCTTCCCGGAAGGTGGTCTCCAGGACTCCGGCCCGGGTGGCGCCGATGCCCTTGGCGTAGGCCAGGGCGGTCTTGAGGGCCTGCCCTGAGGCGTCCTGGTGCACCGCCACCAGGGACGGCACTCCGGCGCCTTTCTCGTATTCGCTCCGCACCAGGTGGCCGGGGCCTTTGGGGGCCACCATGACCACGTCGATTTTCGGGTCCGGCACGATCTGGCCGTAGTGGATATTGAAGCCGTGGGAGAACATCAGGGTTTTGCCCGCGGTCAGGTGGGGTTTTAAGTCCTGCTCATAGATGCGGGCCTGGACGTGGTCGGGGGTGAGCATCTGCACCACCTGGGCCTGGGCCGCGGCCTCGGCGGCGCTCACCGGCTGGAAGCCATACTTCAGGGCCAGCTCGTAGTTGGGGGTACCGGGAACCTCGGACACCACCACTTCCACGCCGGAGTCCCGAAGATTGAGGGCCTGGGCATGGCCCTGGGACCCGAAGCCGATGATGGCCACTTTTTTGCCCGCCAACACGCCCAAATCCGCATCCTGGTCATAGTAAATGGTTATGGCCATGGAGGCTCCTTTCATAAGTCACGTTCAGTAGTTGAGAATCCGGTCGGCTTTCTTGACCTCGTCGTAGAGAATCTTCATGTTCCCCACTTTGATGGGGTCTTCGGCCTCCGCCCCGCGGAGGGCCAGGCATTTCCCTCAGGCGAAGAGCTGCCCCTCGCTCAGGCCGAAGAGTTTGACCTGCTCCCGGATGGGGAACTGGGGGGAGTCGCCGGCATAGACGTCGGTGGCCGGCCCGTTGAGAAAGACCGTCACTTCCTCCCCTTCATTCAGCAGCACATTGGCAAACCGGAGGGCGTTCCACTTGATCTCCGGATCCGGACTGGAAATGACGATGAGCACCTGCATGGCTCGCACCCGATGATGGCCCGGCGAGAGGGGCGTGGAAGGGAAGCCCCTTTGGCCTTCGGCCTTCTCCCCCCGGCTCACTCCTTCTTGGCCCGCTGGATGGCCAAGGTGCCGCTGCGGACGATGTCCAGGATGCCGTGGCTTTTGAGCAGGCTCAAGACCGCCTGGATCTTTTCGTGGTTGCCGGTGATCTCCAGGGTGTAGGTGGTGGGGGAGACGTCCACCACCCGGCAGCGGAAGATGTCGGCGATGCGCAGGACCTCGGCCCGGGACTTGTCCTCGGCCTTGACCCTGACCATGGCCATCTCCCGCTCCACATGGTCCAGCTCGCTTAAGTCCACCACCTTCTGGGTGTTGATGAGCTTGCGGAGCTGCTTGATGATCTGCTCGATGATCTGCTCATCGCCGCTGGTCACCAGGGTGATGCGGGAGGTGTTGGGGTCCATGGTCTCGGCGACGCACAGGGATTCGATGTTGAAGCCCCGGCCGGAGAAAAGCCCGGTGACCCGGGAGAGCACCCCGGGCTGGTTGTCCACCCAGACGGAAATGGTATGGCGACGGTTCTTCTTGGTGGCTTCCATGGCTTCCTCCCCTAGGCCAGGAGCATCTCGTGGGTGGCTTTGCCCGGCGGCACCATGGGCATGACGCACTCCTCCCGGTCCACCACGAAGTCCATGATCACCGGCCGTTTGATCTCCATGGCCTTCCGGATCACCGGCTCCACCTCCTCGGGCTTGGTGGCCCGGAAGCCCACGGCGCCGAAGGCCTCCGCCACCTTGACGAAATCCGGCTGGGCGGAGAGGTCGGTGGCGCTGTAGCGCTTGTCATAGAGGAGCTGCTGCCATTGGCGCACCATCCCCAGGTAGGCGTTGTTCAGGATGGCGATCTTCACCGGCAGGTTGTTTTCCACCACGGTGACCAGCTCCTGGATGTTCATCAGGATGCTGCCGTCGCCGGCGATGTCGATGACGATGGCGTCGGGCTTGGCCACCTGCACCCCCATGGCCGCCGGAAAGCCGTAGCCCATGGCTCCCAAGCCCCCGGAGGTCATGAACTGGCGGGCCCGCTTGAACTTGAAGAACTGCGCGGCCCACATCTGGTTCTGCCCCACCTCGGTGGTAATGTAGGCATCCCCGCCGGTGACCTCCCAGAGCTTCTCCACCACGTATTGGGGCTTGATGACCTCTTTGGACTTCTTGTATTTCAGGGGGTGCTTGCGCTCCCACTCCCGGATGCGCCCCAGCCACTCCTCCCGGATGGCGGCCCAATCCCGGGGCTCCTCTTTTTTGAGGAGATTGTTGAGCTGGTGCAGGGCGTCCCGGCAGTCCCCCACGATGGGGATGTCCACCACCACGTTTTTGCTGATGGAGCTGGGGTCGATGTCGATGTGGATGATTTTGGCGTGGGGCGCAAAGGCATCCAGGCGGCCGGTGACCCGGTCGTCGAAGCGGGCCCCCACGGCGATGAGCACGTCGGAGTTGGCCACCGCCATGTTGGCGCAGTAGGTGCCGTGCATGCCCAGCATGCCCATCCACAGGGGGTGGATACCGGGGAAGCCCCCCAACCCCATGAGGGTGCTGGTCACCGGGATCTGTAGGGCCTCAGCGAACTTGATGAGTTCCTCGGAGGCGTTGCTGTGGATGATGCCGCCGCCGGTGTAGAGGACCGGCTGCTTGGCCTCGAGGATAAGATCCAAGGCCCGGCGCACCTGCCGGGGGTTGGCGTGCACCGTGGGCTGGTAGCTGGGAATCTTGATGTCTTTCGGGTCAATGGGCTCCGGCACGATGCTGGCCTGCTGCACGTTTTTGGGCAAATCCACCAGCACCGGCCCAGGGCGGCCCGAGCGGGCGATGTAGAAAGCCTCGTGAATGGTGCGGGCCAGATGGCGGATGTCCGTCACCAGGTAGTTGTGCTTGGTGCACGGCCGGGTGATGCCCACGATGTCCACCTCCTGGAAGGCATCGTTGCCGATGAGGTGGGTGGGCACCTGCCCGGAAAAGACCACGATGGGGATGGAATCCATGTAGGCGCTGGCAATACCGGTGACGGTGTTGGTGGCGCCGGGTCCGGAGGTCACCAGGGCCACCCCCACCTTGTCCGAAGCCCGGGCATAGCCGTCGGCGGCGTGCACCGCGGCCTGCTCATGACGCACCAGATAGTGCCTGATGTGGGGGCGACGGGTCAGCTCATCATAGATGTCAATGACCGCTCCCCCGGGATACCCGAAGATGTGCTGGACGCCCTCCCGCTCCAGACAATCCAGGAAGATTTGGGCGCCGGTGCGCTTGGTGCTCATGAAATCCCTTCCTTTTCCCGGTACTTGGCCAGGATCTGCTCGATGCGGTCCCGGCCTGCCAGCTTCAGTTTCTGCAGCCGTTTCCTCTCCAGCGTTTCTTCGCTGGTGAGATAGGGACGCCGGTTGAATTCCTCCAGCCGGCGCTCAAATTCCTCGTGTTCCGCCAGCCGCTGCTTCAGTTCCGGCTCCTGGTCAATGACCCGGCGGATCAGCTCCAAATCCCGTTCTTCCATAGCCTGGCCCCATGTCGACATAAACTTCCAGGTAGCCTTTGATTTTAAAAAAATTCCCGCTAGTTGTCAACGACATGACCTGAAAGAGTTTGCGCCGGGGTGGGAGGGCCAGGGCTGGCCGCGCCGATCCCCCTTTCGGCGCTTAGTCACCCAGCCCTCTAGAGGGCAAGCGTTAAGGGCGGTGGAGGAGCCAATGCTCCCCCCACCTTCTTGCCCCCAAATGAGAAGAGGCCGCGCCGTTTCCGGTCGCGGCCTCTTCCGGCCAGTCAGCCAGGAGGGGCTGCAACTCCCTCATCCCTTCGCCTTCCAGACGCAGTGCTTGAGGCGGGCCGGCAATGCAGACTTTCCGGTCCTCTGGCTGCTGGCTCTAATCATTAGATAATCACCTCTTTGCCAGGATCAAGAGGGGGGGGCGAAAATTTTTTGCCGGGCAATGCCCCTTGCCGGGTCTGGCTTCCACGTCTAAGTGCCCACGTAAGGGGCTCACCCTGGGCCCCCTCCGCCAGGAACCTCTTCCATCCCCGTCCCATCATCCACCTGAGGTGGCCCTGCTTAGGGAATTTCCGGTGCGCTCAAAAATTGCGGGCCATAAAGGCAGCGGCGGAAAGTTTCCCTTCCGTGGCCAGGAGCTCCTGCACCTTCAGGCGCCGGCTCTCCGGGAGCAGGGTGCTGCTCACCTTGCCGTAACGCATAAACTTGGCCCAGGCCCGGGTGGCCACCCCCTCCTGGTCCAGGAGGGCCTGCACCTCCCGGCCTTCGGTCTCCAGGAGCTCGTCATCCAGGATGATGGTGACCCGCCGGCCTTCGGGGGTGAGTGGCCCCACCCGGAAGACCACCTCCTCGGGCTTGGGATAGGGCACGGTGGGCAGGCGCACTACGTCCCCTTCCTTGATCTCCTGCAGACGCAGGCGCTGGTTGTAATAAAAGCTTAAGGGGTCGGTGAGCTGGTCATCCAGGGGGCCTTCCCATTTTTTGACCAGGGCCCGTTTGTTCCGATCCCACTTCCAGACCTCCACCCGTTTGGCCTCATGATCGAAGCGGTGCTCGGTGACGTGCAGCTTGCCCCGGCGCTCGGTCTTTTCCCGGTAGAGGAGGGGCCGGAAGCGGCCGTTGGTGAAAATCATGTCGGTGCTGTATTCCCCCCGGAAGTTGCCGCTCAGCAGGGCCAAGACCCCCTTGGCCTGGCCGGAGATGGAGGCCCGGTAGTGTTTGTCCCCCAGCCGGGTCAGGACCATGCGGGCGGGGACGGAATCGTTGAAGATCCACAGGTCCACCCGGTATTTCAGGTCCTCCAGGATCTGGGGCCCGGGGGTGGCGGAGGGCGCCGCCCGGGGCAGAGCGGCCGGCGGCCATCCGAGCAAGACCACGATGAACAGGGTCAGGGCAAAGAATCGGCTGACGGGCTCCGTCAACAAGCGTTGGCTGGACATGGCGAAGAGTCCTCTAAATGGCAGGCGTCCCAAAAACCCGGCGAATTGCCCCCGTCACGGCTTCCTGCTTTATAGACCTGAAATTCCCGGTGGTATTAATTCACCTCTCCCTTCGGAATTTCTTTCCCTTTCATTAAATTTTTTAAAACTTTTTAAAATTAACTTCACTTTTCCCCGTCCGGCGGAGGCCCCGGACCGCTCCAGACCCCCACATTGAAACGTTCCCGCCACCAGCGCTCCACGTCGCCCTCCTCTTCACTCTCCTCCAGGCGATAGCGGTAGTTTTCCAGGAATTCCTTCAGGCGCTGGTAGGCGGCGTTCACCGCCTGCATGCGGCGGCGGAACTCTTCTTCGGCGCCGGCGGGGGCCCGGTCCGGGTGCCAGCGGCGGGCCGCCCGGCGGTAGGCGTCCCGGATCTCCCGGCGGGTGGCCACCGGGCCCAAACCCAGGATCTGACAGGCCTCCTTCAGGGTCATCACCGGCTCCGGTGGGCGAGGCCGACAAGCCCCCGTCCTTCTCCCCGCGACTCGGATACTTTTAAGGCTGAGACCTTTGCCAAAGTCACCCAACCTTCCGCACCCACCCAGATTTAAGGAGGGTGCCTTTCCAGATAAAAAGTCTCCTGCCCAGCATGAACTATTATACGCCGGGAACAAAAACAAATAAACTGGGACCGTTGCAGATAGTCCTGATCGACAACTGGGCCTCAAATGCCCCAAGCTGGAGAGGAGATAGGGACGGGCGGAGGTCCATGGATGCCCTTCCCCCGAAAATCACTGCCGCCACGGCCTCAAACTCCCAGGTGGACGGAGGCGCTTTCCCTGAGGTGTGAGCGGCCGCAGCTTGTCAAGGGCTTCTCTCCGTGGTAAGGTAAGGTAATTTTTTGCAAAAGAGGGATTGACCCCATGCCCGTGGACAAGCGTCTGGCCCTGTCGGCGGCCGAGCTCACCGCCACCCTGGAGCGCCTGGCCGAGGAGGTTAGGCAGGCCTGCCCCCGCCCGGCCGATCTGGTGGTGGTGGGCATCCGCACCGGCGGCGCCTATCTGGCCCAACGCCTGGCGGACCTCCTGAGTCGCCGGGCCCCGACGCCCCTGAAGGTAGGGGTCCTGGATATCACCCTCTATCGGGACGATTGGACCCGCATCAGCCACAAACCCCTGGTGGGGAAAACGGAACTCCCCGGCTCCATCGACGACCAGGAGGTGCTGCTGGTGGACGATGTGCTCTTCACCGGCCGCACGGTGCGGGCCGCCCTGGATGCCCTGATGGATTACGGCCGGCCCAAGCGCATCCGCCTGGCGGTGCTGGTGGACCGGGGCGGTAGGGAGCTCCCCATCTGCCCGGATTTCGTCGGCCTGACGGTGGATTTGCCCCCGGAGCAGCGGGTGAATGTCTACCTCCGGGAAATGGGCCAGGAGGATGCGGTGGCCATTGAATCCGGACACCCCGAGCGCCCATGAGCCCCGGCCGCAAGAAAACCCCTGCGTCGCTCCCTCCCCTGTCCCCGGAAGCTGCCGCCCGGCTGGCGGCGCTGAAAGAGGAGGTGCGCCGCGGCCTGGAGGCCGAGCTCCCCGTGGAGGAGCTCCTGGCCCGGATGGGGGCGCCGGAGCCGGACCCGGCCTGGCCGGAGCACCTCCTGGCCACCCTGGCGGAGCTGCGTCATCCCGGGGTGCCCCGGCTGTTGGCCGCCCTCTTCGGCCGGGAGCCGGACCCCCGCCTGCGGAAAGCGCTGAAAAAGGCCCTGCACCGCTTACAGACCCAGGGCATCCCGGTGCCGCCGGACCTTTTGCCCGCCCCTGAGGCCGCCTCCCGACCACCGGTGGCTCCGGAGGTAACGGCCCGGGTGACCCCCATCTTCGGCCAGGGGGAGCGGTTTCTGGTCCTGGAGGGGTCCCGGGCGGTTTTGGGCGGCACCGTGGTCGTGGCCCGGCTGAGTGACACTGCCGGGCTGCTGGAATTCCACAACCTGGCCGCCAACCGGGCCCAGCGCCAGGAGCTCAAAGACAGCCTGGCGGAGCAGGGCCTCTCGGAATGGGCCGAAGTGCCGCCGGCGTATGCCGTGCGCCTCCTGGAGGAGGCCTACGCCCTCCATCCCGAGGCGGCCGCGGCAGCGGAGTATGCCGCCATCCGGGAGCGTCTGTGGCGTTACCTGGGCCGGCCGGAGGAGGCGCCGGACCCGGAGAGCGCCGTCCCGGCGGTGAGCGACCTGGAGCGGGCCCCGGCCCTGGAGTATGCCCGGGAGCTGGCCCGGCACCCCTGGTTTTACTCCTGGCTGCCGGAGCCGGCCCGCCTCACCCCCTGGCTGGCGAAGCTGGCGGAGGCCGAGGCCAGCCCCCTGATCCTGGCGGAACACCAGAAGCAGGCCCGCCGGGAGGGCATCCTGGAGGAGGCGGTCCGGGAGCTCTTTCCGCCGGAAGGCCGGGAGCTCCTCCGGCGACGATTGCTGCATCAGGCCTACTACTGCCACCTCCGCCATTTTCTCCGGGAGGCCCAGGCCCTGAAAGCCGCGGCTCAGGACCTGGCGGCGCGGCAACAAAGCCCCCTCTTGGGGGAAAGCCCCTTCTTGCTGGCCCTGGTGGAGTCGGGCTTACGGCTGGCCCGGGAGTCCCAGCGGCCCCAGGCCCCCGGGCTGGTGGCGCCTCCGGTGGGCTCTCCCCTGATCTTAAGGAAGTGACCATGCTCACCACCCTGACGGTGCGTACCAGTTCCAAGACGGAGTTCGTGGACATCACCCCGCAGGTGGCGGAGGCGGTGCGGGCCAGCGGGGTTAAGGAGGGGCTGTGTCACCTCTTTGTGCCCCATACCACCGCGGCGGTCACCATCAACGAGAATGCCGACCCCACCGTCAAGGCGGATATTCTCATGGTGCTGAACAAGGTCATCAGCGACCGGGAGGCCTACCGCCACCTGGAGGGCAACTCCCCGGCGCACATCAAGGCCACCCTGGTGGGGCCGGACCTGACCGTCATCATCACCGGCGGCAAATTGCTTCTCGGGACCTGGCAGGGCCTCTTTTTCTGCGAATTCGACGGACCGCGCACCCGCAAGGTCCATCTCAAGATCCGCGAGGGCTGATGGAGGGGGGCGAATTTTTCCGGGAGGTCACCATTAACAACCTCAAGCTCCCCGCCTACCTCAAGGGCGAGGCCCCCATCCGCGACCGCCAGGTCCTCAAGGAATTTCTGGAATACCTCCACATCCGCCACGGACTATTGGTCCCTTACCGCTCCGACTATCCCCTGGTGGAGCCCCGGGAGCTGCTCCCCTCCTTTGAGAAGAATTTCTATGAATTCCGGGACCTGCCCGGGTTTTCGCTGGTGGCCCTCAACCGCCCCCTCTCCTACCAGGAGGAGATCTTTCAGTTTGAACTTCTCCACCCCCACTACGAAGGCAAAAGGCGGCACCGGGAGAACCTGGAGAAGATCGCCCCGCATCTGGACCGGGAGCTCAGGACCCAGTTCCGGCAGCGCTTTGCCCATCGGGACGTCACCGACCTGGCGAACTACGATGATCTCCTGCCCTTTCTCCTGCACATGGACCGGGCCCAGGTGATCGCCCGGGATGCACAGGGCGACTTTCGCCTCCTGGGGGTCTACGGCTCCTTCCCCTCGGATCTGGACACGGAGATCAAGACCTTCGGCCGGGAGTTGGGCAAATTCAAAAAACTGGACAACGACCTCTATGAGCGGGAGCGGGATTTTGTCTATCAGTTCCTCATGGAGCTCTACGGCTTTCCCATCGCCGCGGAGCGGCGCACTTCCGCAGCCATGTTTGCCCGCAAGCTCTCCCGCCTGAAGGAATCTTACCTGATCAAGGTCCTGGGCTCCTCGGACCGCACCATCACCAGCCTGTCGGGCTTTGAGCTGAAGAAATACCCCCTGGTGGAGAAGGTGGCCCTGGTGGCCCTGCCCCCGTCTCTGGCCGAGCGCCACGGCTCTCTTCTGGACCGGGGCTTTTATGTGGACCCGGAACGCCGGGCCCTCATCCTCAAGGTGACCTACCAGCAGCACAAATACAACCGGAACAACATCCTGGAGGACCGGGCCCTGTCGGTGGTCAGCCAGGAGATCATCCATCCCCACCACGGCGGCCGGGAAGCGGGCATCAATATCCTCAAGGACACCCGGCGCTTCCTCAAGGACCTCACCGACATCGTCCGGGGGGAGTATCTGGGCTCCATTGTCTATAAGCGCTCCGAGCTTCTCACTGCGCCCAAGACCCACGAAGAGCGCCTGAAATTTCTGGCGGCCTGGCTGGCGAAAAACGCCCGACGCCTGGCCACTTACAGCGATGAGTCCTTTGAGGCCATACGCCGGCTCTTAAACGGCTACCTCCTCAGCCGGGAGTACAAGGAGGCCTTTGGACGGCATGCGGACCTGCACCGGGAGGCCCTGCGGCAGATGGTCTACCTCAACCAGGCGCATCAGCTCCACCAGCTGGAAAAACTGGTGCGCAAACCCGGCGACAGCCGCCGCCTGGCGCCCTTGCAACGCATCTCCGCCGCCGTGGCCTTCCTGGAGGAGAAAAAGGAAGAACTCCCCTATTTTTACCCGGACCTCTTCCGGAAATTCCTGAGCCTCTGGGAGGAATTGCTGGAATATCCCTACTTCCGGCGCCTGAAGGAGCTGAAGGCCCCGCCTCCCTTGCCCTACCGTCACCGGGTCTGGCGCCTGCTTATTCTGGGACAGCGACTGGTGGAGGACCTGGCACAGCAGCATTCCCTTATCCAAAAGGAGGCGGCCCGGGGGGTGGTTCTGCCGGTGGTGGTGCCCCGCACGGAAACCTTGCGGCCGCAGCCGGAGACCTCATGAGCAATTCCACCCCTTGGCATTGCCTGGAAGCGGGGGCGGGGCCCCCGGTCCTTTTGATCCACGGGCTGGGGGCCTCCAGCTTTTCCTGGCGGGAGCTTCTCCCCCGCCTGGCCCCCCACTTCCACCTGCTGGCGCCGGACCTCCCGGCCCATGGCGCCACCCCCGCCGCCGCCACTCCGGACTTCCGCCTGGAGACCTTGGTGACCGGCCTCCTGGCGCTTTTGGACCGCCGGGGGGTGGCCAGGTGTGCGGTGGTGGGGAACTCTTTGGGAGGCGGCCTGGCGTTGCTCCTGGCGGCGCGGGCCCCGGAGCGGGTGATGGCCCTGGCGCTGTTGGACCCGGCGGCGGTCATCAAACGCTACCCCCTCCTCTTCCAGCCCCTGCGCCTTCCCGGGCTGGGCCTTCTCACCGCCCTGGCCCTGGGGCCCTGGGTCGTGCCCTATGGCCTGAAGCTCGCCTACCATCGCCACGAACTCATCACCTCGGAGGTGGTGGCGGGCTACGCCCCCACCTTCCGCCCCGTATCCAACCGCCTGGGACTGCGCCGGCTGGCCCTTGAGAACGACCCCTGGCCGGCGGATAAGGTCCGGAATCTGTTGGCCCGCATCCACCAGCCGGTAGCCGTCATCTGGGGGCACAGAGACCGCATCCTGCCGGTCTCCCAGGCCACGGAGCTGAAGGCCCTGCTCCCTCAGGCGGAGTTGCACCTCCTCCCGCAGGTGGGCCATGCCCCCCAGGAGGAGGCTCCCGAGGCCACCGCGGAAATACTCATTGCTTTTTTGACCGGGGCGGGAAAAAATGACTGATAAGAGGGGGACCATCGGGGCCTTGGGTGGCCTCCCCCCTCACCCATTCCCGGAGCCACGGAGCACCATGACCAGAAACATCATCCCCTTTGAGAAAGCCAAGCGTTCGGTCCAGGAGGTGGTGGACCGCTTCTACCAGGACCTGGACGACATCGAGGAGATCGTCATCATCGCCAAGGACAAGGATGGCGAGTGGATCTTTGCCAACTCCGAGCTGGCCAACGAACTGGAGTGGATCGGCAGCCTCTACAAATTCATTCACCAGGGCATCATGGCCGAGGAAGAGTATTAAGGCACAAGAAACTTATCTCTCAAACATTCATGGCAGCCTCAATTCTGCGGCCTGGCATTTCTTCAGCAAACTTCCTGGAAAATAAAATGGAAAAAAATATTTCATAAGGTCATGATTGCCGGTGGCAGACAGCGGCCTGGAGCGTATAATATGGACCCAACTCACTTAACAACCCAGCCACTGAACAAATACCATGAAGTGCAATGGACCGATGAGACTATCAGCCGCTTTTGGGAATATTTCTCTCTTAATGAGGCGGCCCACGCCCACCACTTCAGCAAGATTTTCGGAGAAGCCATTCTGCGGGTGGCCCGGAGATATCTCAAACTTGAGGGAACTGTGGTAGATTTGGGTTGCGGTCCGGGATATTTGCTGCCCCATCTGCTCAACCATGGTCTGACGGTAAAAGCGCTGGATTCCTCCCCCCAATCCATTCGACTGATTGAGGAGCGTTTTGCCGGCCATCCCGGTTTCCTGGGCGCCCAGGTGGGGGATATATGCTCCTTGCCCCTCCAGGACCAGGACGCCGACGCGGTTTTTCTTATTGAAGTTCTGGAGCATCTGTCCCCGGAAACCACCAGCCAAGCTCTCCCTGAACTGCTTCGGGTCCTCAAGCCAGGCGGTCAGGTGTTTATCACCGTCCCCCATCAGGAAAATCTGGCCAGCCAGAAAATCGCCTGCCCGGAATGCGGCTGTGTCTTCCACCGGGTGCAACACCAGCAGAGTTTTAACGTCTCCTCCTTGAAGGAACTCCTCATCCGTCACGGCTTTGAGCCCTTAATGGTTAAGGCCCTCAATTTTCGGGACTATGCGGGAAAAGGTCTGAAGCGGGCGGAAGGGTGGCTTCGGCGAACCCTGGCCGGTTTCCGGAGAACCCCCAGATGGCAGCCACATTTGGTGGCCATCGGCAGGCGACCGTGATCCCATAAAATTCCGAGGCTTTCCTGAAAAAAGAAAAGGCGCTTCCCAAGCGCCTTTTTCTGTTTTTGTCATCTGCAATGAAAACAGAGGTTAAAAGTTTCAGGATTAAAAATCCAAATCCAGGCTTTCCTCCGCCACCGGCCCCAGGAGGGCCATGCCCCAGCGCTCCGCCCGGAAGAACTCCCGGGCCAGCTCCTGCACCTGGGCGGCGGTGACCCGGTTCAGGCCCGCCACCACGTCCTCAATGGGAATGTAATCGCCGAAGTGAATCTCGTTTTTGGCCAGCCGGAGCATGCGCTGCTCCACCTCCTCGGCGTGGAGATAAATGGAGCCTCTGAGATACTCCTTGGCCGCAGCCAGCTCGGTGTCGCTGACCCCCTCCTCCTTCAGGCGGCGCAGCTCCCGGGACACCGCCTGGAGCAGAGCCGGCAGGTGCTTGGGGCTCACCCCGGCGGCGATCTCCCACACCCCGGTGTCGCTGAGAAAGCTCAGGAAAGAGTAGATGGTGTAAGCCAGGCCCAATTGCTCCCGGATGACCTGAAAGAGGCGGGAGCTCATGTTGCCCCCCAAGATGGTCTGAAGCACGGTGGCGGTGAAGCGCCGGGGGTCGGCGGCAGCCAGCCCTTCGGTGCCTAGGCAGACATGCACCTGCTCCAGGTCCCGGGGGATAAGGTGCGTGCCCGGCACCGCCGCGGCAGGCTCCCGTTGGCGGGGCGGGGCGCCGTTGGCAAAGGCTGCAAGGGCCGGGCCGGCCAGGTCCAGGACCTCCTCGTGGCTGAGCCGCCCAGTCACCGCCACCAGGAGCTGCTCGGGCCGGTAGGTGGCGGATCGGTATCTGAGGAGGTCTTCCCTCCTGACCCGCAGCACATCCTCGGCATCCCCCAAAAGAGGCCGCCCCAGAGCCTGGCCGGGCCAGAAACGGCGGGCAAACTCCACCTGCACCAGATCCTCGGGGCTGTCCTCCTGGGCGGCGATCTCCTCCAGGATGACCTGGCGCTCCCGCTCCAGGTCTTCTTCCCGGTAGGCCGGCTGAAGCACCAGGTCGGTGAGGAGGTCCAGGGCCACCGGCAGGTGCTCCGCCAGCACCCGGGCATGGTAGCAGGTGCACTCCTTGGTGGTGAAGGCGTTCACCGAGCCCCCCAGGCGGTCGGCCTCCCGGGCGATGGCCAGGGCGTCCCGCCGGGCGGTGCCCTTGAAGGCCATGTGCTCCAAGAAGTGGGATAGCCCGTGCTCGGCCTCGGTTTCGTCCCGGCCCCCCACCGTGAGCCAGAAGCCCACCGCCACGGAGTGGAAGTGGGGCAGCTCCTCGGTGACCAGCCTTACCCCGTTAGGAAGAACGCTTTTTCGGTACACGGTCCTTCTTGGGCTGCTCCTGGGGGGAGGATTTGGGCTCCGGGGGCAAGAGGGCCTTCCGGGACAGGCGGATCTTGCCCTGCCGGTCGATCTCCAGCACCTTCACCGTCACCTCATCCCCTTCTTTCAGCACATCGGAGACGGATTTGACCCGATGGTGCGCCAGCTCGGAGATGTGCACCAGCCCGTCGGTGTTGGGCAGGATCTCCACGAAGGCCCCGAAGTCCATGATCTTTTTGACCTTGCCGGTGTAGATGCCGCCCACTTCGGCTTCGGCGGTGAGCTCCCGGATGATCCGGATGGCTTCGTCCGCCGCCTTCTGGGTGGGGGAGGAGATATGCACCCGGCCATCGTCCTCGATGTCGATCTTGACCCCGGTCTGGGCCACGATCTGCTTGATGATCTTGCCGCCGGGGCCGATGACCTCCCGGATCTTGTCCGGATTGATCTGGATGACCACGATCTTGGGGGCGTGCTCCTTGAGGACCGGCGAGGGCGCGGCGATGACCTTGTTCATCTCCCCCAGGATGTGGAGGCGGGCCTCCCTGGCCTGGGCCAGGGCCTGCGCCAGCACCTCCCGGGTGATGCCCGTCATCTTGATGTCCATCTGCAGGGCGGTGATGCCCTCCGCCGTGCCTGCCACCTTGAAGTCCATGTCCCCCAGGGCGTCCTCATCCCCCAGGATGTCGGAGAGGACCGCCACCTCCTCCCCTTCCTTGATGAGGCCCATGGCCACTCCGGCCACCGCGCCCTTCACCGGCACGCCGGCATCCATCAGGGCCATGGAGGTGCCGCACACCGTGGCCATGGAAGAGGAGCCGTTGGAGGACAGCACCTCCGAGACGATGCGGATGGTGTAAGGGAATTCCTCCGCCGAGACCAGCACCGGAGTGATGGCCCGCTCCGCCAGGGCGCCGTGCCCGATCTCCCGCCGGCTGGGCCCCCGGAGCATCCGGGCCTCGCCCACGCAGTAAGGCGGGAAGTTGTAGTGCAGCATGAAGGACTTGAAGGTCTCGCCCAACAGGGTCTCGATGCGCTGCTCGTCCGAGGGCGTCCCCAAGGTGGTCACCGCCAAGGCCTGGGTCTCGCCCCGGGTGAAGATGGCGGAGCCGTGGGTGCGGCTCAACATGCCCACCTCGCCCCAGATGGGGCGGATATCGGTGAAACTGCGGCCGTCGATGCGGCGCTTTTCGCTCAGCACATAGCGGCGCACCACCTTCTTTTGCAGGTCCTGGAAGATGGCGGCCACGTCTTTTTCCCGGCCGGCGGCCTCGGGCCCCAGGGCCTCCAGGACCTCCCTCAGGAGGGCCTCCACCCCCTCCCGCCGGGCCTTTTTCTCCGGCTGGGTCACGGCCATCAGTAGCCGGGCTTCGGCCAGCTCCCGGACCCGCTCCGGCAGATCGCCGTAGTCGGGCGCCTCGGGCAGGGGCCACTTGGTCTTGCCCACCTCTTCCCCCATGAGCCTGATGGTGGCCAGGATAGGCTGCAGCCGCTCCTGGGCGAAGAACAGGGCCTCCAGGATTTCGTCCTCCGTGGCCATGCGGGCGCCGCCCTCCACCATCACCAGGCCGTCAGGCACCCCGGCCACGATGAGATTGAGGGTGCTGTCCTTGAGCTCGGTGTTGGTGGGGTTGACCACCAGGCGGCCGTCCACCTTGCCCACCCGCACTGCGGCCACCGGGCCCTTGAAGGGCGCCGGGGAGATCTCCAGCGCCGCGGCGGCGCCGTTTAGGGCCGAGATGTCCGGGTCGATCTCCAGGTCGCCGGAGAGCACCGTGGCGATGATCTGGACCTCGTTGAACAGGCCTTTGGGGAAAAGGGGCCGCAAGGGGCGGTCAATGAGCCGGGAGGTGAGGGTCTCCTTTTCGCTGGGGCGCCCCATCTCCCGCCGGAAGAACCCCCCCGGAATGCGGCCGGCGGCATAGGCCTTCTCGATGTAATCCACCGTCAGGGGGAGGAAGTCGATGCCCTCCCGCTTCTGCTCGGAGATCACCGCGGTGGCCAGGACCGCGTTCTCGCCATAACGGACCAGGACCGAGCCGCTGGCCTGCTGGGCCAACCGCCCCACCTCGAAGGTGAGGTCCCGGCCGCCCACTTCGACGACGTATTTCTTCATCATGTAAGTCTAACCGTCCTCCTACTTCCGGAGCCCCAGTTGCTCGATGAGGGCCCGGTAGCGCTCAATGTCTTTTCTTTTCAGGTAGTTCAGGAGACGGCGCCGCTGACCCACCAGCTTGATGAGACCCCGCCGGGAGTGGTGGTCCTTGGCGTGGGTCTTGAAGTGGCCGGTGAGGTAAGAGATGCGCTCGCTTAAGATGGCCACTTGCACTTCCGTGGACCCGGTGTCGCTCTCGTGCAGCTTGTAGCGGTCGATGATCTCCTTTTTCTGCTCTGCTGTTAACGCCACTGTCTCCTCCTTGTCAGGGATGTCGGCCGGCAAGGCAGCGGCCCGCCCTTGCCGCCGAAAAATTTTGCTTTCGCACCCTCAAAAAGGGCTCAGGCCTCCTCCATCCGCCCCTCCCCCAGGTTCACTCCGGTGAGCGGGAAAAGACCCGCACCGGCGCCAGCATGAGCCCCCGGGGGTCCCGGCGCCACTCCGCCACCGCCAAAAGGCGCCCCTCGCTCAGCACCCGCACCCGACCATTGGGGCCCTCGGCGGGTGGAGGGACGGCCACCGCCTGCCCCTGGGCCAGGCGCTGGGCCTCCCGGGAGTCCACTTGCAGCGCCGGCAGGAAAGGCAGGCAGTCGGCCAAAGGGATGAGGCGCTCCCGGGCCAGCTCCGGGTTTTGGGTCGCCTCCGCCAAAGGCAGGGCCGCATCCACCCGGAAGGGCCCCACCGCCAGGCGCCGCAAAGCCGCCAGATGCCCCCCGCAGCCCAGAGCCCGGCCCAGATCGTGGGCCAGGGTGCGCATGTAGGTGCCCTTGGAGCAGGTCACCTCCAGGACCACCCGGGGGAGCCGGATCTCCTGGATCTCCAGCCGGTAAATGGTCACTTTCCGGGGGTGCACCTTCACCTCGATGCCCCGCCGGGCCAGCTCATAGAGCCGCCGCCCCTGGTGGCGCAGGGCGGAATAGAGGGGCGGCACCTGCTCAATGTCGCCCACGAAGCGGGCCGCCGCGGCCCTCACCTCCGTCTCGGTGACCGCCACCGGCCTTTCCGCCACCACCCGGCCGGTGGGGTCCTGGGTGTCCGTCTCTTTTCCCAGCTCCACCGTCGCCAGGTAGGTCTTGTCCAGGTCCTCCAGGAACGGCACCAGGCGGGTGGCCGCGCCCAGGGCCAGGGGCAACAGCCCTGTGGCAAAGGGGTCTAGCGTCCCCAGGTGCCCGGCTTTGCGCACCTTGAGGGCCCGCCGGATCTGGCGCACCACCTCAAAGGAGGTGGGCCCCGCCGGCTTGTCGATCAAGAGCAGCCCGTTCACGCCGTTTTCAGGAATGCGCCTCACTGCTGCTCGTCCAGAATTTGCCTGATCTGCCGCGCCAGTTCAGGTAATTTGTTGTGAACAATATCCCAGATGATCTTCAGGGAGAGGCCGAAATATTCATGAATCAAAATATTTCTCAGCCCGACAATCCTTTTCCATTCTATCTCGGAATAGCGATGTCGAATCTCTTCCGGAATCTTACTGCTGGCCTCGCCGATGATCTCTAGATTACGAATCACTGCATCAATGGTTTTGTCATCCTCAATAAAGCCTTCATACGTCATGTTTTGAGTATATTTAAAAACTTTTTGTATTGCCTCCTCTATATCAGCCAAATAATTTTTAAAATCCCGGGGCATAAACGGCTTCCCGCAGGATACTGTCCCGCAGGCGCGGTTTGATGGCGTCCGTCAGAACGAGGTCCACCGGACACGCAAATAAATCTTCCAGAAATTCTTTGACCTCCATATAAGAGTCAAAGGTTTCGTGTTCGAGTTCCACCAGGAAATCCAGGTCGCTGGTTTCCCGGGCCTCGTGGCGGACCAAAGAGCCGAACAGTCCCAGCTTGCGAACCCCCAAAGCGCGCAGCCTTTCCCGGTGTTCTTCGAGGACCCGGAAGACCTCATCCACACTTCGAGGTCTCATGTACAAAGATCCTCACTCATTTCGCTGCTCACTCATTCACCCCGGGGCTCTCCCTGGCCGATCTCCCGGAGAAGGGCCTCCAGGCGTGCGGCCCGGTCCAGGGTCTCATCCGGCAGAAAGTGAAACTCCGGCATAAGCCGCAGGATATGGGCCTTGGCCACCTCCCCCCGGATGAAGCCCAGGGCCTTGTGCAAGGCCGCCAGCACCTGCTCCCGATCGGCGCCCTGCCGCACCACATAGTAAACCCGGGCCTGCTTCAGGTCCGGCGTCATCTCCACCTCGGTGAGGGTGAGCTCCAGGAGGCGGGGATCGGCGCACTTGGTGAGGAGGATGGTGGCCAGGGTCTCCTTCAAGAGCTCGGCCACCCTCACCGGCCGTTTCACGGGGGCGCGGCGACGCATCAGGATTCCAGAAAACAGAGCTCCACCTGGGAGTCCACGATCTCCGCCAGGTGCTGCTCCTCCACAAAGCGCATGATCTGCTCCAGCCGGGTGGTGAGGAGGCCGGCGTCGTTTCCCACCAGGGCCACCCCCACCTGGGCCTTCTGCCACAGGTCGTGGTCGTCCACCTCCGCCACCGCGGCCTCAAAGCGGTGCCGCACCTTGTCGATGAGGCTTTTCACCACCTTGCGCTTCCCCTTCAGGGAATGGTTCTCGGGGAGGAGCAGGATGATCCGGGCGGCGGCCACCACCATTAATTATTCCTCAGAGTCCAAAGTCCAAGGTCCAAGGTCCAAAGTCCAAAGTCCAAGGTCCAAAGTCCAAGGTCCAAAGCCCAAGGTCCAAAGCCCAAAGCCCAAAGTCAATGGTCCAAGGTCAAAAGCCCAAAGCCAGAAGTGAGAAGTCCAGGGTTCAAAGTCCATAGCCCAAGGTCAAAGATTTAAGTCGATAGTCACTTCCATTGAGAAAGTTCCGGCTTGTTGGGTATCGCTTTTACGCGCTGAGCCCCTGTCATTTCCGATTCTGCCCTTCGGACCGGGGACTTTGCGCCTGACTTTGGACTTTGGACCAGGGACTTTGGACTACTCCCTGGCTTCGCCCCGGCTCGGCCCGGAGAGCTCGGCCTTGACCTTCTCCTGGACGTAGACCTCGATGAGATCGCCGGGCTGGAAGTCGGTGAAGCGGTCCAGGCCGATGCCGCATTCGTAGCCGGCCTGCACTTCCTTGACATCCTCCTTGAAGCGCTTGAGGGAGACGAGCTTGAGGCCCTCGGCCAGCACCTCGCCGCCCCGCTTCACCCGGGCCAGGGCGTTTCTCTCCACCTTGCCGTCGGTCACCATGCAGCCGGCCACGGTGCCCACCTTGCTGATGGTGAACACGGCCCGCACCTCGGCGGTGCCCAGAGCCCGCTCGGCCACCACCGGCTCCAGCATGCCTTCGAGGGCGGCCTGGACATCATGGAGTAGGTTGTAGATGATGTCGTAGAAGCGCACATCCACGTGCTCCTGCTCCGCCAGGGCCTGGGCCTTGGGGTTGGCCTTGACGTTGAAGCCCACCACGATGGCGTCCGAGGCGGAGGCCAGCATGATGTCGCTTTCGCTCACCTCGCCGATGCCGGTGTGGATGAGGTTGACCTTGATCTCCTCGTTGCCCAGCTCCGAGAGGGCCTTGGTCAAGGCCTCGATGGAGCCCATGACGTCGGCCTTGAGAACGATCTTCAGCTCCTTGACGGTGCCTTCCTTGATCTGCTGGTAGAGCTTCTCCAGGCTGACGCGGCTCAGCTTGGCCAAAGCCGCCTCCCGCTGCTTCTGCTGGCGCATCATGGCGATCTGCTTGGCCTTGCGCTCGTCTTCCAGGACCTGGAACTCATCCCCGGCCTCGGGGACGCCGCTGAACCCCTGGACCTCCACCGGCAGGCCCGGGGTGGCCTCCTCCACCCGGTTGCCCCGGTCGTCGAACATGGCCCGCACCCGGCCGTACTGGGTGCCGCAGACGAAATAGTCGCCCTGCTTCAGAGTGCCCTTGAGCACCAGCACGGTGCCCACCGGCCCCCGGCCTTTGTCCAGCCGGGATTCCACGATGCGGCCCTGGGCGGGGCAGTCCACCGGCGCCTTCAGGTCCAGGATCTCGGCCTGGAGGAGGATCTTCTCCAGCAGGTCATCGATGCCCAGGCGCTGCTTGGCGGAGACCTCGGAGAAGAGCACATCGCCGCCCCACTCCTCGGGGACGATGCCCAGGTTGGCCAGCTCCCGCTTCACCCGCTCGGGGTTGGCCCCCGGCTTGTCGATCTTGTTCACCGCCACCACCACCGGCACATTGGCGGCCCGGGCGTGGCTGATGGCCTCCTGGGTCTGCTCCATGACGCCGTCGTCGGCGGCCACCACCAGGACCACCAGGTCGGTGACCTGGGCGCCCCGGGCCCGCATGGCGGTGAAGGCCTCGTGGCCGGGGGTGTCCAGGAAGACCACCTCGCCCCGGTCCTCGGGGAGCTTGACGTGATAGGCGCCGATGTGCTGGGTGATGCCGCCGGCCTCCGTCTCGATGACCCGGCTCTTGCGGATGGCGTCCAACAGGGAGGTCTTGCCGTGGTCCACGTGGCCCATGATGGTGACCACCGGCGGCCGGGGCACCAGGGCGGTGCCTTCCGTCACCGCCGCGGCCTGGGCCAGCAGGTCCTCTTCCTGGGGGGTGGCCCGCTCCACCTCGAAGCCGAACTCGCTGGCCACCAGCACCGCGGCGTCAAAGTCGATGGGATGGTTGATGGTGGCCATGAGCCCCATCTTGAGGAGCTGCTTGATGACCTCGCCGGACTTGATGCCCATGCGCTTGGCCAGGTCGCCCACGGTGATGGACTCCCCCACCTTGATGCGGCGCTTGATGGCCTTGGGCACGGTGAGTTCGGCCCGGGAGACCTTCTTCACCGCCTTTTTCAGGCCCTTTTTCTTGCCGGGCAGGCGGATCTCCCCCTCGCCGTAAAGGGTGTCCCGCTCCCTGACCTCCCGCTTTTTGCCGGCCTTGCCGGCCTTGGGGATCTCCACCACTTCCGGGCGCTTGCCCTTGGCGGCCTTCTTGGGTTTGGGCACCTCCGCCGGCTTCTTCTCCGGGAGCACCACCGGCTTGACCTCTCCGGTCGCCCGGGCGGGGCCCGCAGGGGCTTCCGCCGCCGGGGAAACCACCGGGCGCACGGGCGGCGCTTCCACCTTGGGCGGCTCCGGGGGCAGGCTGATGATCCTGGCCGGAGTTTCCTTTTTGCGCGCCTTGGGTTTGGGCCGCTTGGGGGCAGGGGTCACCGGCTCCGCCGGGGCCACGGGTGTGGGGGAAAGCGCGGCCTCCGCCGGAGCGGGAGTGGTTTCCGGAGCAGATGGGGCCTCCGCAGCCGCCACCGGAGGCTCCACCAGGGGTGTTTCCGGCACGGCCTCCACCGGGGGCACTGCCTCGACTGGCGGTGTTGGAGCCGTCTCCTCCGCAGGCGGCGCCGGGGCGGGGACGGGCTTCTCTTTTACGGGCAGGGTCACCACCCGGGCCCGGGACTCCCGACGCGGTCGGGGCGGCCGGGGAATTTCCGGGACCGGTCGCGTCGGTTCCGGCGCCACGGCTACGGGCGACACCGGGGCGGCCGCGCCGGTCTCCGTCTCCGCCGGCGGGGTCACCGCCCGGGGCACCACCGGGGCCACCCGGCGGCGCCGCTTCACGTTGTCGCCGATGCGCTTCTCCTCCACCTGCGGCGTCATCTGACTGAGAAGCTGGCGCACCCGCTCGCTGGTGGCCTCGTCGATGGTGCTGTATGGATTCCCCACCTCCAGACCGAAGTCCTCCCGCAGGCGCTGAATCAGCTCCCGGACTTCAATCTTGAGATCTTTCGCTAACTTGAAAACCCTGGTCTCCGCCATAAAAGAAGCTCAACCCCCACACCTGATTTGCGTCGCCTGCGTCAGGGCAACGTGCTTTCCGCCTCCGCCGCCGCGGTCTCGGCAGCTTCCGCCGCTTTCTGGCCCATGAGTTCCCGGGCCGCCTCAATGAGGCTGGCCGCCTTCTTCTCATGCAGCCCGGTGGCATTCATCAGGTCCTCCACGGTGCTCTCCGCCACCTCCTTGGCCGAGGTGTAGCCCGCCTCATGGAGCACACTGGCGGTGATCTCCCCCACCCCCGGGATGCGCAGGAGGGAGAGATAGCCGTCCTTCAAGGACTTGGAGTACTTGGACTCCGTTTTCACATCGATCTTCCAGCCCACCAGCTTGGAGGCCAGCCGGACATTTTGGCCCCTTTTCCCGATGGCCAGGGAGAGCTGGTCATCGGGCACGATGACCTCCATGGTCTGGGTGGCCTGGTTGAGGATGATGCGGCTCACCTCCGCCGGCTGCAGGGCATTGGTGGCAAAGCGGGCCACATCCGGGCTCCAGGGGATGATGTCAATCTTTTCCCCTCGGAGCTCCTGGACGATGTTCTGCACCCGGGAGCCCTTGAGGCCCACGCAGGCGCCCACCGGGTCCACATCCGAGTCCCGGGAGGCCACCGCAATCTTGGAGCGGCTCCCCGGTTCCCGGGCGCAGGCCAGGATCTGCACCGTGCCGTCGGCGATCTCCGGCACCTCGGCCTCAAACAGGGCCACCAGGAAGTTGGGGTGCGTCCGGGAGAGGATGATCTGCGGCCCTTTGCTCTGGCGCTTCACCTCCAGGATGTAGGCCCGGATGCGCTCCCCCTTGTGGTAGATCTCCTTGGGCACCTGCTCCGAGGGCGGCAGCACCGCCTCGGTGCGCCCCAGGTTGACGATGATGCCGTCCTGGTCCAGCCGCTGCACGATGCCGCTGATGATCTCGCCTTTGCGGTCCTTGTATTCTTCATAGACCAGATCCCGCTCGGCATCCTTCATGCGCTGCATGATGACCTGCTTGGCGGACTGGGCGGCGATGCGCCCGAACTGGCTGGCGTCCATCTTGAACCCCAGCTGGTCCCCCGCCTCGCATTCGGGATCGATCTGGCGGCCTTCCTCCAGGGACACCTGGGTGAGGGGGTCGGTTACCTCCTCCACCACTTCCTTGTATTGGAACACCTCGATCTCGCCGGTGTCGTCCTTGTAGTCCACCTCAATATCCAGCTTGGGGCCGTATTTCTTCCGGGCCGCCGAACGCACCGCGTCCTTGATGGCGCTGATGAGCAGCTCCTTGTCAATGCCTTTGTCGCGGCTCACTTGATCGATGAGGCGCCTCAATTCCAGATTCATGGTGCGTCTCTGTCCTCCTTGACCGGCTGCCTCAAGGCCTTTAGCCCCTTGGCAGCACCAACTTCTGTTCGTCTGCGGTGCCCTTGCGGCACCCTTTCTGTTCCCGAGGGATTAAAACCCTTTCCCCTCGCTCTGGGAGAGGAGCCAGGAAGGAGCGCCCCCCTCCCCATGCCCTCTCCTTCAGCCTTTATGGTATCGAGGCCGAAACCTCGCATCTCCGAAAAATTTCGTTAGAGCATCACCTACAGGTCCAGCCGGGCCTTGGCGATCTCTTCCAGGGGCAGGCGCACGAGGGCGCCCTTCACCTCCACCAGCACCTCGTCCCCTTCCAGGCCCTTCAAAATGCCCCGGTGCACCTGGCGACCCTCCACCGGCCGGCGGCTGGTGAGGCGCACCTTGCGGCCGGCGTAGCGGGCATAATCCCGAGGGCCCTTGAGCTCCCGGGTCAGCCCCGGCGAGGAGACCTCCAGGGTGTAGGAGGGCCCGATGGGGTCATGGACATCCAGGAGCTCGCCGATCACCCGGCTCATGCGGGTGATCTCGTCCAGGGTGATGCCCCCCACCCCCGGCCGGTCCAAGTAAATGCGCAAGGTGGCTCGACCCCGGGCGGGGCGGTGATACTCCACCTCCACCACCTCCAACCCCTGGGCGGTGACGTAGGGGGTGATGAGCTCCTCCACCCGTTGGGCGATGTCGTCAGGGCTGGCGGTGGTCGGCACCGACTGCCACTCCCTCATTTGGCCAGGATCATCTTCAGGGCGATGAACAGCATGGCCACCCCGAAGATCCGCTCCAGGGCCAGGTTGCTCAGATGATTGGCGAACTTCGCCCCCAACAGGCCGCCCACGAAAAACCCGGCGCAGATCAAGGCGGCGTAGTGGATATTCACATAGCCTTCCTGCCAATAGGTCCAGGCGGCCAGCAAGCCGATGGGCGGCACCAGCAGCGCCAGGGTGGTGCCCTGAGCCTCATGCTGGGACATGCCGAAGAGAAAGACCAGGGCCGGCACGATGATGACCCCGCCGCCGACGCCGATCAGGCCGCTGAAGGCCCCGGCGACCACTCCCAGGAGCACCAAGAGAATATCCATAAGCTGCACGGCGGCTGTCTCCCCGGATCACATTCCAAATAAAAAAGCGGGCCGCGGCCCACTTCCGGGAAAATCCAAGATCGCAGTTAATCTCGGGGCGTCCCCAGAGTACCGTCATTCTCCGCCCGCAAAGCAGGCCGGCGATTCGCCCCTGACGTTGGCGCCGGCCCCCTCGCCGGGGGAAGCGGGTTTCCCAATCTTCCGGGAATGGAGCGGGCAACGGGATTCGAACCCGCGACACCAAGCTTGGGAAGCTTGTACTCTACCAACTGAGCTATGCCCGCTTCCACCTATTTGTTTAATGGATTTTCTTCCGCCTGTCAAGTCGTTTTTTGGGCGGACGGGCCGCCAGAAAGCCTCATTTTCCGCCCCTCTCCGGCCAAACATGGAGCGACTCGCCGGCAGGCGCGTGCCGGACCTGCCTCAGAAGGTCTTGCCCACCGCCTTGTCGAGGCGGGCCTCCACGATGCGGTAGTTGAGGAGCGCCCGCACGTACTCCAGGTCGGCCCGGGCAAACTGGGTCTGGGCGTCGGTGACCTCGATGATGTTCCCCACTCCGGCCCGGTAGCGGCCCCAGGCCAGGCGCAGGTTCTCCTCCGCCGCCTCCCGGGCTTTTTTACTGGAGCGGATGACCTCCCAGGCGGCCTTCAGATCCAGGTAATTCTGCTCCACCTCCTTCATCACCTCCAGGGTAAGGAGGTCGGCGTTGGCCAGGGTGGCCCGAAGCTGCGCCTTGGCCTGGCTTACCTGGTGCAGGGTGCGGCCCCCTTCAAAGAGGGGGAAGCTCATCCCCACCCCCAGCCACCAGTTGTCGTCCAGGGGATAGCCGCTTCCCTGCCAGCCGTACGCCGAGGTGGAGGAGAAGGTGGGGAAATAGCCCGCTCGGGCCACCTGTATGGAGGCCTGGTCTCGCTGCTGCTGGGCCCGGTTGCGCAAGAGCTCCGGCCGCTGGCGCAGGGCCTGGGAGCGCAGGTCCTCGAGGTTGAGGACCTGGTGGGAGACCTCCAGGACGTCCTCCACGTCGGCATAAGGCCAGGATTTGAGCCCCAGGGCCTTCATTAAATCCACCCGGGCCACCTCCTCGGCGTTTTTGGCCCGGATGAGCTCGGATTCGGCCTGGTAGAGATTGGCCTCGGCCTTGGTGACATCGATCTTGGCCCGCAAGCCCACCTGGTAGAAGCCCTGGGCCTGCTTGAGGAGCTCCCGGTTCTGCCGGACGTTCTGCTCCTCCACCTTTACCGCCCGGCGGGCGGCCAGATAGTTGAAGTAAGCAGTGCGGGTGTCCAGGACCACCTGCTGGCGGGCGCCGGCGTAGTCCTCCTGGGAGGCCTTGTAAGAAGCGGTGGCCTCCGCCACCTGGCCCGGGGTCTTCCCGAAGTCATACAGGAGCTGGTTCAATGAAAAGCGGTAAATATAGAAATCCCGGGGGTTGTTGGTGAGGGACAGTGGCCGGGCGGTGCCCGGGGCGGTGCCCCCCTGAAAGGCGGCGCCGGCGGAGCTCGAGGAAAAGGCGGTGCCGTAATAGAAATCCCCCCGGAAACTCAGCTGGGGAAAATAGGCCGCCCGGGAGATGCCGATGCCCTCTTTGGCCGCGGCCATGAGCTCCCGGTATTGGGTCACCTGGGGGTTCTGCTTCAGGGCCGTGTCGATGGCCTCCTTGAGGCTAAGGCGCCGGGCGCCCTCCTGGGTCTGAGCCGACGCCAGGCCCACCAGGCCCAGGGTCAGGATGACAGTTATAAAATACACACAACCCAATCTCTTCATGACCCTCCCTTCCTCCGGCGGGCATCTTCGCGCCTCAGAGGCAGGCTGATCTTCAGGTATTCAAAGGCTACTGGTTAAGGGGCGAACATGACTGCGGTGGCTCCCGTCCTTCCGCACCCTCTCCTCCCACCCCCGCCAGGAGGCACAGCAAAAATTCGGCAGATGGGGCCAAATTTCCACCCCCGCCCCCTTGGCAGCCCCTCACAGGGGCGGCTTTTGCCGATGAAACTCCGTGGCCTGCTCAAAGGCGTAGGCCGTCTGAAGCACCACCTCCTCCCCCAGAGGCGGGCCCAGGATCTGCAGGCCGATGGGGAGACCCTCGTGGCTGAAGCCGCAGGGCACCGAGATGGCCGGCAGCCCCGCCAGGTTCACCGGGATGGTGAAGATGTCCGAGAGATACATGGTGAGGGGGTCGGCCAGCTTCTCCCCCAGGCGAAAGGCCGGAGTGGGGGCCACCGGCCCGGCCAGGACGTCGCAAGACGCGAAAGCGGCGTCAAAATCCCGCCGGATGAGGGCCCGCACCTGGGAGGCCTTGCGGTAATAGGCCTCATAGTAACCGGCGGACAGGGCGTAGGTGCCCAACATGATGCGGCGGCGCACCTCCGGCCCGAACCCCTGGGTGCGGGTCTCCAAGTAGGTCTCCAGCAGATTTTTCCCCGCCGCCCGAAAGCCGTATTTCACCCCGTCATAGCGGGCCAGGTTGGAGGAGGCCTCCGCGGTGGCGATGAGATAGTAGGCGGCCACGGCGTAGGCCGTGTGGGGCAGGCTCACCTCCAGAAGCCTGGCTCCCAGGCCCTCCAGGGTGCAAAGCGCCCGGGTCACCGCCTCCTTCACCTCCGGGTCCACCCCTTCGCCTAAGTACTCCCTGGGGACGCCGATGGTAAGGCCTTTGATCTCCCGTCCCAGAACCGCCGGGTAATCCGGCACCGGCGCCCGCATGGCGGTGGAGTCCCGGGGGTCATGGCCAGCGATGGCACCCAGGAGAACCGCCGCATCCCGCACCTCCTTGGTGATGGGGCCGATCTGGTCCAGGGAGGAGGCGTAGGCGATGAGGCCGAAGCGGGAGACCCGGCCGTAGGTGGGCTTGAGCCCCACCACCCCGCAGTGGGAGGCGGGCTGGCGGATGGAGCCGCCGGTGTCCGAGCCCAGCGAGGCGGTGCACAGATCCGCGGCCACCGCCGCAGCGGAGCCGCCGCTGGAGCCCCCGGGGGTGCGCTCCCGCTGCCAGGGGTTGTGGGTGGGGCCGAAGGCCGAAGTCTCGGTGGAGGAGCCCATGGCGAACTCATCCAGGTTCACCTTGCCCAGAAAGACCGCCCCTGCCTCCCGAAGCCTTGCCACCACGGTGGCGTCATAAGGCGGCACGAAATTGGCCAGCATCCTGGAGGCGCAGGTGGTGCGCAGGCCCCGGGTGGCCAGGATGTCCTTCAGGGCCACCGGGATGCCGGTGAGGGGGCCTGCTTCCCCCCTGGCCAGCCTGTCCTGGGCGGCCTTGGCCTGCTCCCGGGCGCCATCGGCGTCCACCGTCAGATAGGCCCGGATGCCAGCGTCCACCTTGTCGATGCGGGCCAGGAAGGCCTCGGTCACCTCCGGAGCGGAGACCTCACCGGCCTGAAGCCACCGGCTGAGGTCAGTCAGGCTGAGGCGGCATAGTTCGTCAGTCATGGCAGCCAAAGCAGTTCTTTTCCCCTAACATTCGCTTGCCGGTCTCGGAAAGGAAGTCCGGCGGTCTTTACCTCTGCCGCCCCTTAGCGCTCAGATCACCCGGGGCACCATAAAGGCGCCCTCCTCCTTGGCCGGGGCGTTGGCCAAAGCCTCCTCCCGGGGCAGGCTCTCGGTCACCACATCCTCCCGAAAGGCCTCGGGCTCAGGGAGGACATGGGTCATGGGCGCTACGCCGGTGGTGTCCACCTGGGCCAGCTGGTTCACATAGGCGAGAATGTCGCCCAGCTGCCGGGTGAAGAGCTCCACTTCCTCCGGCGCCAGGGTCAGTCGGGCCAAAGAGGCCACGTGCAGCACTTCGTCTTGGGTGATGGCCATTTTATCACCTGTGGGCGAGGCATATCCCCGCCAGGCCGCGGGCAGAACTCCGAAGCCTGGCGGTCAAACCTGCCATATAAATTGCCATATATGGAGAGAAAAACAGGAGTTTCAAACTGTTGAAAAAATCAACATTTTCTGGGCCCAACGGACGTGGCAAAGGTCCGCTCCTGCCTCCTCTCACGCCCTCTCCTTAAGCCTTATCGGGGATGGAGATGAGATCCTGGGAGGGGGGCCAGGATCCCCCGCCCCTTCCCTCAATTTGGCCGCCGTTTCATTATATACCCCGGGGTGGGCCAGGGGACAAAGGAAATCGGGCAGGAGGTCTCGAAGGAAAATCATCCGCCCCCCTTGTCGGCCTTGCAGTGCCTCCCGGCTTATGATACCAACTTATAGCAGGGGGTGGCGATTTTCCTTGCAGCCCGCCTGAAGCGCTCATCACTGCCGGTGCCCTATAGATGGATGTGATTACCGACCCGGAGCGACTGCGGGAGCTCGCCCGCCAGGTGCGCCGGGACATTGTGGAGATGATCTACCGGGCCGGCTCCGGCCATGTGGGGGGGTCGCTGTCCGCCGCGGATCTTCTGGTGACCCTGTTTTTCGCCCGCCTCCGCCACGGCAACGGCCGGGAGCCCCGGGATTACTTTGTCCTCTCCAAGGGCCACGCTGCGCCGGCCCTGTATGCGGTCCTGGCCCGGCTGGGGCATTTTCCGCCGGAGGAGCTGCTTCGCCTCCGCCGCTTCGGCAGCCCCTTGCAGGGCCACCCCGACTCCGGCTGGCTTTCCGGGGTGGAGGTGCCCACCGGCTCCCTGGGACAGGGCCTGTCGGTGGCCAACGGCCTGGCCCTGGCCGCCCGCCTCAACGGCACCGGCCAGCGGGTCTATGTGCTTTTGGGGGACGGCGAGGTGCAGGAGGGCCAGATCTGGGAGGCCGCCATGACCGCGGCCCACTACCGCCTGGGGCATCTCACCGCCATGCTGGACCGCAACCGCCTGCAGATCGACGGCCGCACCCGGGAGGTCATGCGCCTGGAGCCCCTGGCGGACAAATGGCGGGCCTTCGGCTGGCAGGTGATCGAGGTGGACGGCCACGACCCCGCCGCCATCCTGGCGGGCCTCACGGAACTGGAAAAAGACGCACACACGCCTGGCATCCTCATCGCTCACACCGTCAAGGGCAAAGGCGTCTCCATTTTTGAGGATCAGGTAAAGTTTCACGGGGTGGCCCCCACCACCGAGGAGTACGAACAGGCGATAAAGGAGCTTTCGGCCCCCTGATGGCTGGCAAGGTGGACAGCGGCGCCCAGAGTGCCGGGGTGCCCCAGGAAAGCACCCGGGTGGAATACGGCAAGGCCCTGGCGGAGCTGGGCGGAGAGAACCCGGACATCGTGGTCTTGGACGCCGATCTCTCCGGCTCCACCCAGACCAGCCGCTTTGCCAAGCTCTACCCGGAGCGCTTCTTCAATGTGGGCATCGCCGAGCAGGACCTCATGGGCACCGCCGCCGGCCTGGCCGTGGGGGGCAAGATCCCCTTTGCCAGCACCTTCGCCATCTTCGCCGCCGGCCGGGCCTGGGAGCAGATCCGCCAGACCATCGCCTACGGCCATCTGAACGTCAAGATCGTGGCCAGCCACGGGGGGCTCACGGTGGGCGAGGACGGCGGCTCCCACCAGGCCCTGGAGGACCTGGCCCTCATGCGGGTGCTTCCCAACATGGTGGTGCTGGTGCCGGCGGACGGCCCGGAGACCCGGGCCATGGTGCGCTGGGCCGCCGCTTATGACGGCCCGGTGTATATCCGCACCTCCCGGCTGCCCTTCCCGGTGCTCCACTCCCCGGAGCACCAGTTTCGCCTGGGGCAGGGCACAATCTTAAGGGAGGGCACGGAGGTCACCCTGGCAGGCATCGGGCTCATGGTGCACCACTGTCTGAAGGCGGCCCGGCACCTGGAGGCGGAGGGCATCTCCGCCCGGGTCCTCAACCTCTCCTGCCTCAAGCCCCTGGACTGGGAGCTGGTGGTGGACTCGGCCCGGCGCACCGGCGCCCTGGTCACCGTGGAGGAACATTTGGTCACCGGCGGCCTGGGGAGCGCGGTGAGTGAAGTGCTGACGGACATGTACCCGGCCCCCTTGGAGCGCCTGGGGGTGAAGGACATCTTCGGCCAGTCCGGGAAGCCCGAGGAGCTGCTCAAGCATTACGGCCTTACGCCCGAAGACATTGTCAAGGCGGCGAAGCGGGCCATGCGGCGCAAACAGGGTCGTCCCGCATCTTAGCTACACCAGAAGCCGCACGGGAGACCCCGTCGCCGGGCGGGAGAGGCGGGCATCGGGGCTGACACCGGGTAGTAGAAGTGAGGACAATACCCAGGGAGAGACAGAAGGTGCAGACTCCCTGGAATCTGAGTGGTTATCAGGTAAACACCCGCCGGGGTCCGGCTGTGGCCGGGTGCCGGCCGCGGGTCCAAACGGCCCGCCACCACTACCTTTCATGAGGCAGGCGCATCCGTGAAACCTGCAGGTCTGGCCGGCTTTTGCCGTCGCCGTCTCCTTCCCCTGGTCCTATTGGCGGGGCTTTGCCTGGCCCTGCCCGCCGCCGGCCCGCCGCCGGCCCCAGCCACCTCTGGCCAGGACAGCTACGAGGCCCTGAGGCTGGCCTCGGAAGCCTTCTACGAAATCGGGCAGAAATATGTGCAGCCCAAGGATGAGGGCGAGCTCATGCAGGGGGCGCTCCGGGGCATGATGAACGCCCTGGACCCCGACTCCTCCTATCTCACCCCGGAGGAGTACCGGGAATTCCAGCGGGGCGGGCGCGGCGCTCCGGCGGAGGCGGGCTTGGAGCTCATCTACAAGGACCACCTGCTCACTGCGGTGTCGGTCCTGGACCATGGCCCCGCGGCCCGGGCGGGCCTCAAGTCCGGCGATCTCATCCTGAAGATCAACGGCCAGCTGGTGCGCAACCTCACCACCCAGGAGGGCATGCGCCGCTTCCAGGGCCCCCCCGGCACCGTCATTCGGGTCCAGGTGGTGCGCAACGGCCTGCCTAAACCCCTGGACCTGAGCATCACCCTGGAGCCCCTGTCGCCGCCCAAGCTCACCAGCCAGGTGCTCAAGGGGGACTATGCGTATGTGCGGATCCCCTATTTCCAGGATGACACTCCCGCCGTTCTGGCCGGGGTCCTTAGGGACCTGAAGCGGCAGCACCCGGGCCTCAAGGGCCTCATCCTCGACCTGCGCAACAATGCCCGGGGGTCCCTGGAGCAGGCGGTGCGCACTGCTTCCCTCCTGGTGGGCAACCGGGAGGTGGTCTCCACCCGGGGCCGCAAGGGCGGCGAGTCCCAGGTCTATCGGGGCAAGGAGCAGGACTTGGTCTTTAAGACCCTGCCGCCCACTGTGGTGCTGGTGGATCAAGGCACCGCCCGGGGAGCGGAGATTGTCAGCGGCGCCCTGCAGGATCATGGGCTGGCCACCCTCCTGGGGGACAAGACCTTCGGGCTGTGCGGCATTACCAAGGCCTTCCCCCTCAAAGACGGCGCCGCGGTAATCATGACGGTGGCCGCCGCCTACACTCCCAAAGGCCGCAAGATCACCGGCAACGGCCTGGTCCCGGACGTGGAGGGGAAAAAGCCCGCCCCCGGGGAACCGGCCCCGGCGCCGCCGACGCTGGAGCAGGATCCCTGGGTCATGCAGGCGCTGGACTATCTGAAACGGGGCGCCGCCCCGGCGAAACGCTCGTAAGGAGTCTCCCCCGCCGCGCTCCGGCCGGGGAAAGTGCCCAACCTCAGGCGTGAGGATGTGAAGAACATGTTGGCATCTTATGCCCTCCGTTCGCTGACCCTGCTGCTCGGCCTCCTGGGCATGGTGGCCGGCGCCCATTGGGTGGCGGGAGAGCCCTTGCAGCCCCCGGCCCGGGAGACCCTGCGCCTGCGCCTGGGCGGCCCCGCCCCCGCCCCGCCGCCCCTGGCGGATGCCCACCTGCAGAACTTCTCCCAGGTGCTGCACCTCATCGAACAGCACTACGTGGAGCCCAAGCCCGCCAAAGAGATCATCCACGGCGCCATTCAGGGCGCGGTGAGCACCCTGGATCCCCACTCCTCCTTCATGACCCCGGAGGAGTTCCGGGAACTGCAGATCGAGACCAAGGGGAAGTTCAGCGGCATCGGCATCGAGATCACCATGAAGGACCGCATCCTCACGGTGGTCTCCCCCATTGAGGGCACTCCGGCCTTCCGGGCGGGCCTGCGGGCCGGAGACCAGATCGTCAAGATCGACGGCAAGCCCACCCGCAACCTGAGCCTCACGGAAGCGGTGAAGATGATCCGGGGCCCCAAGGGCTCCAAGGTGACTCTGACCATCAACCGCCCGGGTTTCCCGGCCCCCAAGGACTTCACCATCGTTAGGGAGATCATCCCCATCCGCAGCGTCAAGGCCCGCATCGTGGAGGGCGGCCTGGGCTACATCCGGGTGGCCAACTTCCAGGACCAGACCGATCAGGATGTCCGGGGCTACCTCACTAAGATGCAGCAGAAGGCCGGCCCCTTGAAAGGGCTTATCCTGGACCTGAGAAACGACCCCGGGGGCTTGCTGGAGCAGGCGGTGCAGGTAGCGGATGAATTTTTAAGCTCCGGCCTCATCGTCTATACCCAGGGCCGCACGCCGCAGCAGAACATGCGCTTCTACGCCCGCCCCGGCCAGCCCGGGGAGGACCGCTCCCTGCCCATGGTGGTGCTCATCAATGAAGGCAGCGCCTCGGCCTCGGAGATTGTGGCCGGCGCCCTCAAGGACCAGAAGCGGGCCGTGGTGGCCGGCGCCAAGAGCTTCGGCAAGGGCTCGGTGCAGACCATCATCCCCCTGGAGGACGGCTCGGCCCTGCGCCTGACCACGGCGCTGTACTACACCCCCAGCGGCCGCACCATCCAGGATAAAGGCATCGAGCCGGATATCCTCCTCAAGGAGCCGGAGCCCACGGACGCCAAGGCCCTGCAGGCCCTGAGGGAGGAGGCCATGGAGCGCCACATGCGGGGCGAAGGGATCACCGACAAGCCCTGGAACCAGCCCCTCACCGCCGCGGATCTGGAGCAGGACCAGGTGCTGAAGCGGGCGGTGGAGATCCTGAGGAACTGGCCCCCCAAAATCGTGGCCCAGCAATCGGCCTCCTGATCACGTGAGCCTCGTGACTGCGGCCGTGAGGCGCGTCCTTCCCCGCCGGGCCGGCCCTGGCCGGGAAGGCAGCCGCCGGCCGCAGTTGTTTTTGTGTTCCGGTGATATGACCCTGACGGCCTCTTCCGCTCCCGGCCTGCCCCTGGTGGCCATTGTTGGCCGGGCCAACGTGGGCAAATCCACCCTCTTCAATCGCCTGACCCAGTCCAGCCGCGCCCTGGTGGCGGACACCCCGGGGGTCACCCGGGACCGCCTGGTGGCTAAGGTGCAGTGGGGGGAGCGGGAATTTCTTTTGGTGGACACCGGCGGGCTCACCGGCGCCGAGGACGAGCTGGAGCCCCTCATCCGCCGCCAGGCCGAGGCCGCGGTGGCCGCCGCGGATGTCATCCTCCTGGTGATGGACGGCAAGACCGGGCCGCTGCCCGCCGATGCCGAAGTGGCGGCTTATCTTAGGGCCACCGGCAAGCCGGTGCTGTTGGTCATCAACAAGATGGACCACCCCGGCCGGGACGAGGTCCTGCCGGAGTTCTACCGCTTCGGCTACGACCCCTTATATCCCATCTCCGCCGAACGCCGCTTAGGTTTGGAGCGGCTGCTGGAGGACTTGGTGGGCCTCCTGCCGCCGGTGGCCGCGGCCCCGGAAGAATCGGAGGCCGTGCGGGTGGCGGTGGTGGGGCGGCCCAATGTGGGCAAAAGCTCCCTCATCAACCGCCTCCTGGGGGAGGAGCGCCTCATCGTCAGCGAGCGGCCGGGCACCACCCGGGACAGCATCGACACCCCGGTGACGGTGGGCGGCCGGGAGTATGTTCTCATCGACACGGCCGGGCTTAGGCGCCCCAGTCTCAGGGAGCCGGGCCTGGAGCGCATCATGGCCCTAAAGGCGGTCAGAGCTCTCGAGCGGGCCCAGGTGGCGGTGCTTCTCATCGACGCCGCCGAAGGGGTCACCGCCCAGGACCTGCGCATCGCCCGCCTCATTGATGAGGCGGCCAAGGGGTGCCTGGTGGGCCTCAACAAATGGGACCTGGTTCCCAAAGAGGCCCAGAAAGATGTGCTGGCCCAGGCCAAGACCGCCCTGAACTTTCTCCCTTACGCCCCCTTCCTCACCCTCTCGGCCCTGACCGGCCTGAATGTTAGGCGCATCTTCCCTTGGATCGACCGCATCCACGCCCAGATGGGTCTTAGGGTGGGGACCGGGGAGCTGAACCGGGTGCTCCAGGAGATCACCGGCCGCACCAAACCGCCGCTTTTCCAGTTCCGCCCGGTGAAATTCTACTACCTCACCCAGCCGGAGACCCACCCCCCCACTTTCGTGGCCTTCGTCAACCACCCGGAGGGGGTTACCGAGGCCTACCGCCGCTACCTGGTGCGGCAACTGCGGGAGCGCCTGGGGCTCACTTACACACCGCTCCGCCTGTTTCTGAAAAAGCGCCGCCGGTGAATTTCTCTCCTCCCCACCCCCTTCACGGGGTGGGGGGAGTGGGCTCGGGAGAGGGGCAGGGGGCCACGCTCCCTGGCCCCCTCTCCCGCCACTACGGGAAAAGATTCGCCGGCTCTTGGGCTTGCTCCATAAACCTTCCTGGGTTAACCCCCTTGGCCGCGGGTTCGAACTTTCACTCTCCTTTGCGGCAGGACTTATTTGATGAGGGGAGGGCCGGGGGAGCGGTGGCTCCCCCGCCCTCCCCTCAGGCTCCCCTCCCCACCCCCTTCACGGGGTGGGGGGAGAGGGCTCGGGAGAGGGGCAGGGGGCCACGCTCCCTGGCCCCTCTCCCGACACCTATAAATAAGGAAAAGGGGCAAAAATCCCTGAGCCCTCAGGCCTGGCGGCTTTTTTTGTTGGCCGGGGGGAAATTCTTTCCTTCCCCCTTGACGCCGCCAGACTGAGTCAGTAATATTGTTGCAATGATGCGAAACAATACGAAAACTGAAGGCCCGAGCCCCGAAGAGCGCCTGTGGGAGCTGCAGGCGGATATCTGCCAGACCCTGGCCAACCCCAAGCGCCTGCAGATCCTGGCCCTGCTCAAGGACCAAAAGGAGCTCTCGGTGGGCGAGATGGTGCGGGCCCTGAAAATCCCCAAGCCCAACCTCTCCCAGCACTTGGCCCTCATGCGGCAGAAGGGCATCCTCAGGGCCCGGCGTCAGGGCACGGTCATTTACTACCGCCTGGCCACCCCGGCGATCACCGCGGCCTGCGAGGTGATGCGCCAGGTGCTCCTGCAGGCCCTGCAGGAAAAAGGGGAGCTCTCGGCCCGGCTGGAGATAGCCGTTGAGGGCTGAGAGTTGAGGCTGACAAAATTTTTTCCCGATATTATTGCAATATTTCGCAATAACTTAATAAAGGAGGTATGCTCGTGTCCTGCAATCCTGTGCACCCTTTCCCGGGGCTTGACCCCGTGGAGTCCTCTTCCGGCCCTGGCGTCCGGACCCTGCCGTCCCGGTTTTCCCAGGCGCTGGCTACCCGGCGACGCCGGCAGATGGTCCTGGGCGCCCTCTTCCCGGTGATCGTGGCCGCGGGCTGGCTCTCTCCCCTGGTGGGCTTTTTCATCCCTTTATGCATGGCCCTGGGCTTGGGGCTGGCGGCCTTTCACGGCCGCACCTGGTGCGACTGGCTCTGCCCCCGGGGTTCCTTTGAGGACGCCTGGCTGGCCCGCCTCAGCCGCAACACCCGCATCCCGGAGGTCTTCCGCCGGGTTCCCCTCCGGCTGGCGGTCCTGGCTTTCCTGATGGCCATGCTCACCTGGCAGCTCCTCGTGCGCTGGCCGGATCCCTACGCCATCGGCGCCTTCTTCGTCCTGCTCCTCACTGTCACCACGGCGGTGGCGGTGGTCCTGGGGGTGATCTATCACCCGCGGACCTGGTGTTACCTCTGCCCCATCGGCACCTTGGCCCATTGGCTGGGGAAAAATCGCCGCCCCCTCGCGTTGGCGGCAGAACAGTGCACCACCTGCCAGCTCTGCACCCGGCGCTGCCCCATGCAGCTGGCGCCGGTGGCCCTGAAGGCGGCGCCCCGGATGCCCTCGGGCGGCGACTGCCTCAAATGCGGGCTGTGTGTGGCCACCTGTCCCCGGCAAGCCCTGAGCTTTGAGAAGGCGGCCTGAAGTGCGGACGGACACCAGGGGCGAGGGCTGCCAGGCTCTCGCCTCCCTGGCCGTAGTGAGGAATGCCAGAGGTGAGGTAGGAAAAAAGAGGTGTGTCTCCGGAAAGCGCAGCTTTCCCGGATAACGGTGAGCAGCGGGGAAGCAGACGGTTTTGACCGCCTCAGGCCTTGACCAGGCGCAGACTCGGAGTCTCCGGCGGCCGGCGGTGCCGTTCCTTGCCCTTCTTCAGCACGTTTTTCATCCGGAGACCGTTGAGGAGGAAATAGGCGATGACGGCCCGCTCCCAGGAGCGGTCGGGTTCATCCCCGGCCATTCTGTTTTTGTAGTGCTCCAGGAGGTGGTGCCAGTCCGAGTCGTCGAGAGCCAAGACCCGATCCGCAATCATTTCAATTGCTTCAGGAATCATAGAGGGCATATCGTCCGTGGGCGGGGTTTCCTTCATGGACACCCCTCATGTTTACTAAACCTGGCCCTAATGTCAAGAAAAAGATGGTGCAAGAGTTACAAGCCCGGCATTTTTTCCAGGCTGTCGATAACCTCGCATAATCGTTGGGTTTCTGCCTCCAGAAGCGCCTCCCCCTGCTCTGGGGTGGCCCTGGCCGGATCCCCCCACACCCCCCCGGGCCAAAAGCGCCGCTTGTCCCGGACGAGGAGATAGCGGGGAAAGGCGGGCCACTCCGCCGGCCCCCGCCCTTGGACCAGCTCCGGCCGGCAGGCCAGCATCAGGGCGGTCTCCACCTCCCCGGCGTGGGCGTCCCCTTTGGTGGCCACCAGCTCCGGCCGGGCCGCCAGCACTTCCCGGAGGAGCTCCAGGATGTTCACCACCGCCACCCGGAGGTCCGGAAGCTCCGCCAATAACGCCTCCCCGGCATCGGTGAGCATGGCCATATGGGTGCCGCCGGCGTGGCCGCTTAAAATCAGGAGGCGAGTGAAGCCTTGGCGGTGAAACTCCCGGCCCAGATCCAGGATCACGGCCCTAAGGGTCAGACTGCTCAGGCTGATGGTGCCAGGGTGCTCCGAGGTGGAGCGGCACAGGCCGTAAAACAGGGGCGGGGCCACCAGGACCGGCCGCCGCTGCTCCACCCGGCGGGCCAGCTCAATGGCGTGGTAGGCGTCGGTCCCCAGAGGCAGATGGGGGCCGTGCTCCTCCACCGAGCCCACCGGCAGCAGCACCGTCTGGGTCTTCTCCCGCCACTCGGCCAAGGCGGGCATGGTCAGATCCGCCCAGTGGGGCATGGCTCCTCCGTCACGGCGCCTCTTCAGGCATGAGCGTCATACGCCCTGCCAAGGCCTCAGCAGCTCCTCCCTCTCGGGCCGGAGGGAAAGGCTGAGGTGAGGTCTGATCCATGAATTCCATGAAAAGGAGCGGGAAATCCTGGGCTTTTGCCCCCGCTCACCCCCGCCCCTTTTACCCCTTTCCATACCCCTTCCTCCCCTCATCGGCAAGGGGGAATTTTTTGTGAAAAATTTCTTGAGAAAATTTACCGGCCGCGGTATATAAGGCGACAGCTTTTGTACTATATTGCACAAGGGGTGGCGCTTGGAGATCCCTGAAGCCTTGACGGATTTCTCCTACGTGTTGGTCTTCCTGGTGGCTGCGGCCCTCTTCGCCCTGGGGCCGCTGATCATCGCCCATTTCATCGCCCCCAGAAGTTTCGGAGCCGCCCGGGATGAGATCTACGAGTGCGGCATGCCCATCATCGGCGGCGCCTGGGTGCAGGTGGCGGTCATTTATTATCTCTTCGCCCTGCTCTTCCTGGCCTTCGATGTTGACGTGCTCTTCCTCTTCCCGGTGCTCCTGGCCTACGGCAAGGGCTACGTCTGGCGGGACTTCATCGAAATCACCATCTTCATCGGCATTCTCTCCCTGGTGATTGTCTATGCCTGGTGCAGGGGGGTCTTCACTTGGAAAAGAAAACCGGAGAACCTCTGATCCATCTCGGGGTCCTGGAAGAGGCCCTGAATCTGGCCCGGGCCAATTCCCTGTGGCCCATGACCTTTGGCTTGGCCTGCTGCGCCATTGAAATGATGGCCGCCGGCGCCGCCCGCTTCGATCTGGACCGCTTCGGGGCCGGCGTCTTCCGCCCGTCGCCCCGGCAGTGCGACCTGATGATCGTGGCCGGCACCATCTCCAAGAAGATGGGCCCCGCGGTGGTGCGCCTCTATGAGCAGATGCCCGCGCCCAAGTGGGTCATCGCCATGGGCAACTGCGCCATTTCCGGCGGGCCCTTCTACTACCCCGACATGTATGCCATCGTCCCCGGCGCCGACCTCCTCATCCCGGTGGACGTCTACGTGCCGGGCTGCCCGCCCCGGCCGGAAGGCCTCATCGAGGGCATCCTCCTTCTGGAGGAGAAGATCACCGGCCGCGGCCGCTTGAGGAAATTCCGCGATGTTGCTGAATGAGCTCACCCAGGCCTTGAACCGCCTGAATCTGGCCCAGGTGGCCCCCGGGGACTACGCCAAGACCGGCTGCCACCTGGAAGTAGAGGCCGCCCCGGCCCAGATGCCGGACGTGGCCCGGCTGATGCTGGAGAAGGGCTGTTTCCTCGAATCTCTCACCGCGGTGGACTTCCCGGAGCATTTCACCCTGGTGTATCACTTCAATCATTTCCGGGAGCTCTGCCGCACCGTGGTGCACGCCCAGGTCCCCAAGGAGGCCGCCGCCCCCACCATCAGCCATATCTACCCGGCGGCCAACTGGTACGAGCGGGAGGTCTATGACCTCTTCGGCCTCACCTTCGCCGGCCACCCGGATATGCGGCGCATCCTGCTGCCCTTTGAGGCGGATTTCCACCCCTTGCGGAAAAAATTTGCCCCCAGCGAGACCCCGGCCGATGCTTGAGCGCGGATTGGAAGAAAAGTTCTATGTGTTGAATCTGGGCCCCCAGCATCCCAGCACCCACGGCGTGCTCCGGGTGGAGCTGCAGATGGAGGGGGAGTTCATCGTCAAGGCCGACCCGGACATCGGCTACGGCCACCGCGGCCACGAGCACATGGCGGAGAACCGCAGCTACCTGCAGTTTCTCCCCAATCTGGGCCGGGTGGACTACCTCCATGCCTTGGCCTACAACCAGTGCTACTGCATGGCGGTGGAGAAGCTCCTGGAGCTCAAGGTGCCGGAGCGGGCCGAATTCATCCGGGTCATCACCTGCGAGCTGAACCGCATCGCTAGCCACCTGTTGTGGATCGGCGCCTATCTCCTGGACCTGGGAGCCTTCACCCCCTTCCTCTACTGCTTCGATGACCGGGAAAACATCCTGGACCTCCTGGACCGGGTCACCGGCTCCCGCCTCACCTATTGCTATTACCGCTTCGGCGGCGTGCCCCGGGACGTGGATGACGACTTCCTCGCCGGCTGCAAGGCCTTCGCCAAGCGCCTGCGCAGCCGCTACCGGGACTACGAAAACCTGGTGAACAAAAACGTCATCTTCCTGGAGCGCACCAAGGGGATCGGCATTATCAGCCAGGAGCAGTGCGTCAAATACGGCCTCACCGGCCCCATGGTGCGGGGGAGCGGCATCCCTTACGACATCCGCAAGTGCGAGCCCTACTCCGCCTATCCGCTCTTTGACTTTGAAATCCCCGTGGGCACCACCGGCGACATCTACGACCGCTACATGGTGCGCTACCGGGAGATGGAGCAGAGCCTGCGCATCATCGAGCAGGCGGTGGACAAGATTCCTTCCGGTCCCATCATGGCGGAGAAGGTGCCCAAGCGCATCAAGCCCGCGCCCGGCGAGGTCTACACCGCGGTGGAGGCGGCCCGGGGCGAGTTCGGCATTTATCTGGTGAGCCAGGGCGACACCAATCCTTACCGGCTGAAACTGCGGGTGCCTTCCTTTGGAAATTTGAGCATCCTGCCGGAGATCGCGGTGGACACCCTGGTGGCGGACCTGGTGGCCATCCTGGGCTCCATCGACGTGGTGGTGCCAGAAATCGACCGTTAGCGACCTCATAACGACAGGCTGAACCTATGGCGACCGCAGCGCAAAGTGTGAGTATCTTCGGCATGATCGCCGGGCTCATCGGGGTCATGGCCCTGGTGGCGGTGAACGCCCTCTTTCTCATCTGGATGGAGCGCAAGGTCTCGGCCCACATGCAGCTCCGCCCCGGTCCCATGGAAGTGGGCTGGCACGGCGCCATCCAGACCATCGCCGACGCCTTGAAGCTCTTGGGCAAGGAGCTCATCACCCCCCGGGACGTGGACAAGCCCGTGTATCTGGCCGCGCCTATCGTCATCTTTCTCCCGGTGCTCGTCTCCTTTCTGGTGATCCCCTTCTCCCAGAACCTCATCATCCGGGACATGAATGTGGGGGTGCTCCTCATCCTCTCCTTTGCCGCCCTCACGGTCCTGGCCATCCTCATGGCGGGCTGGGCCTCCAACAACAAATACGCCGTCTTCGGGGCCATCCGCTCCGTGGCCCAGAACGTGGCCTATGAGATCCCGCTGCTCATCACCCTGATGAGCGTCATCCTCATGGTGGGGTCCTTCCGGCTGACGGACATCGTGGCGGCCCAAAGCCGCATCTGGTTCGTGTTCCTGCAGCCTATTGCCTTCATCCTCTACATCATCTGCGCCACCGCCGAAACCAACCGGGCCCCCTTTGACCTCCCCGAGGCCGAATCCGAGTTGGTGGCCGGCTTCCACACCGAATATTCCGGCATGCGCTTCGCCCTCTTTTTCCTGGCGGAGTACACCAACATGTTCATCGTGGCGGCCCTGGCCACCATCTTCTTCCTGGGCGGCTGGCGGGGGCCCTTTTTGCCCGGCATCGTCTGGTTCCTGATCAAGGTCTACGCCATCATCTTTCTCATCATGTGGTTCCGCTGGACCTTCCCCCGGGTGCGGTTCGACCAGCTCATCACGTTGTCCTGGAAGATCCTCATCCCCTTGGCCCTGGCGAACCTCATTGTCACTGCCTTTGTCCTGAAACTGGTGTAACCGGCATGAGTGCTCACGTGAAGGTGTCCTGACCTATGACCAGTTACGTGAAAGAGATTCTGACGGGGTTCTACAGCCTGCTGGCCGGCATGGGCGTCACCATCCGTTACTTTGTCAAGCCCATCGTCACGGTGCAGTATCCCCGGGAAAAGCTCCAGATGAGCCCGGCCTACCGGGGGCACACCGAGTTCGTCCTGGACCCGGAGACCCAAACGCACCGCTGCATCGCCTGCGAGCTCTGCTCCCGCACCTGCCCCTCCCAGCTCATCCACCTGGAGGGGGTGAAGGTGGGGAAAAAGAAGCTCCCCAGCAAGTACGTGATTGAGTATCACCTCTGCAGCCTCTGCGGCCTCTGTGTGGAGGTCTGCCCCACCCAGGCCCTGCAGTTCTCCAAGGAGTACCGCCTGGCGGGGTACTCCCGGCAGGATGCGGTCATTGATGTCTTTGCCCGCATGCAGGCCCAGCAGCGGCGCCTGGGCTGGCCGGTGACCCCTATCCCCGAACCCCAGCCCGAGGCCGAGGGCGAAGCCGAGGCCAAGCCCAAACCGGCCAAGGCCAAGCCGGCGGCCAAAAAGGCGGAGAAGCCGGCTGAGGCTGAAGCCGCCCCGGCGGCCCCTGAGACCCCGGCCACCCCGGCGGAGGAGGAGGAAAAGTCATGAGCCTGCTCGTCGCCACCTTGAGCTTCTACCTGGTGGTGGCCGCCACCGTGGTGGGCGCGGTCATCGCCGTGGCCGCCAGAAACATCTTCCACAACGTCCTGGGGCTGGCCCTCTCCCTCATCGGCGTGGCGGGGCTCTTCCTCTATCTCAACAGCCCCTTTGTGGCCCTGATGCAGATCCTCATCTACGTGGGCGCCATCACCATCGCCATCTGCTTTGCCATCATGCTCTCCCAGCCCCTGTATCTGCCGGCGCCGCCCCGGAACCCCTTAAAGATCCAGGGCGCCGCCTTCGGGGCCGGGCTGATCTTCATCTTCCTGGGCCTGCTCACCCGCCAGACCGTCTGGACCCCGGCGGCGGAGCGGGTCAACGACTGGTCCATCACCACCATCGGCCACTACCTGCTCACCCAGTATGTGGTCATCTTTGAACTCATCTCGCTCCTGCTTCTCGTGGCCATGCTGGGCGCCATCGTCACCGCCCGGGGCGGCCGGGGCAGCGCGTAGGAAAGGGGGCCGCCGGATGGCTGCTTTCAACCAGTTAAACACCTATCTCTATCTGGCCGTCATCCTCTTCTGCCTGGGGCTCTACGGGGTGCTCTCCCGGCGCAACCTCATCGCGGTGCTCATCTCCGTGGAGCTCATGCTCAACGCCGCCAGCATCAACTTCATGGCCTTCAACCGCTTCCTGGCGCCGCACCCGGCGGTGGGCCAGATCGTGGCGTTGTTCATCATGGCGGTGGCCGCGGCGGAAGCCGCCATCGCCCTGAGCATCATCGTGGCCCTGTATCGCAAACTCAAATCCATTAACATTGAACAAGCCAACGAGCTGAGGGGTTAAGCATGCCGGCGCTCGATCCCTTGTTTGTCCTCTGTGCCGCCTGCGTCATCCTGCCGCTATTGGCCTTCGGCGGCATCATGATCTTCACCTGGCGGCGGCCGTTCCTCTCCCTGGCGGTCTCCCTGACGGCCTCCACCGCCTGCCTCCTTATCGCCTGGTACATCTTCTGGCAGCGCTGGGGCGACCCCACGCCCCTGATTCTCAACGTGGACTGGATGGTCTCGGATCTGGTGCGGGTGCCCTTCGGGTTCCTTCTCGACCCGGTGAGCCAGCTCATGCTGGTCCTGGTGGCCACCATCAGCTTCCTCATCCAGATCTACTCCATCGGCTACATGTGGGGCGATCCGGGCTTCGGCCGCTACTACGCCGATCTCTCCCTTTTCGCCATGGCCATGCTGGGGCTGGTCATCTCCAGCGGTCTTCTCCAGCTCTTCATCTGCTGGGAGCTGGTGGGCCTGGCCTCCTATCTCCTCATCGGCTTCTGGTATGAGAAGTTCTCCGCCTCCGAGGCCGGCAAAAAGGCCTTCGTGGTCACCCGCTTCGGCGACATCTTCTTCTTCATGGGCCTGGCCATCCTGGTGATCTTTTACGGCTCTCTGGACATCGCCAGCATCAACGCCGCGGCCCTGGCCCAGAAGATGGAGCCCTGGCTCATCACCACCTGCGCCCTGTTGATCTTCGGCGGCATCTGCGGCAAGAGCGCCCAGTTCCCCATCCATGTGTGGTTGCCGGACGCCATGGAGGGTCCCACCCCGGTCTCGGCGTTGCTGCACTCCGCCACCATGGTGGCCGCGGGCGTCTATCTTTTGACCCGCATCTTCCCCTTCTTTGCCGCCTCGGCTCCGGCCATGACCTACGTGCTGGCGGTGGCCAGCCTCACCTATGTGCTCTCCTCCACCGTGGGCATGGTGGCCCGGGATATCAAGCAGGTTTGGGCCTACTCCACCATCAGCCAGCTGGCCATGATGGCCATGGGGCTGGCGGCCGCGGGGCTGGCCCACGGCACGCTCTTCGCCGGCTACTTCCACCTCACCACCCATGCGGGCTTTAAGGCCCTCCTCTTTCTGTGCGCCGGCGCCTTCATCCACCACTACGGCACCAACAGCTTCTTCATGATGAGCAAGGGGGGCGCGAAAAAGCTCACCATCCCCATGGTCACCGTCACCATCGGCGCCCTGGCCTTGGCGGGCATCTTCCCCTTCTCCGGCTTCTTCAGCAAGGAGCTCATCCTGGGGAACCTCTGGCACCTGGACAACAAGCTCTGGGTGGGCATCGGCCTTCTGGGCGCCTTCCTCACCGCCTATTACACCTTCCGGGTGATCTTCGTGCTGCTTTTCCCCCGCCCGGAAGACCACCCCGCCTGGGAGAAATACTATGAGCCGGTGGCCGGCGGACATGGGCACGGCCACGGTGAGGAGGAAGAGGCCCACGGCCACGGGCATGGCGGCCATGGCGGCGACTTCCCCGGCCACGCCCCGGAGTGGGCCATCAACCTGCCCCTCATCGTGCTGGCGGGCGTCACCATCATCCTGGGCTTCCTCCAGGGCACCCTGGAGCGCTTCCTCCTGGGTGAATCCCACCCCCACGAAATGAATTATCTGCTCTTGGTGCTGGCGGTGGGCCTGGCCCTGGCGGGCATCGGCCTGGCCTGGTGGGACTGGGGCCGCAAAGGTGCCACCTGGGAGGGGTTCCTCAGCAAGGTGCCGGCTCTCGAGAACTTCTTCATCCAGAAGTGGTATATGGACCACTTCTGGCGCTGGTTCCTCAATGCCGTGATCTACAACATCTTCTCCAAAACCTTTACCTATAACGACCGGCGGGTGGTGGACGGCGGCGTGGACGCCGTGGCCTTGGGCTGCATCGGCAGCGGCCGCTTCCTGAGCTTCCTCCAGACCGCCCTGTTGCAGTTGAACCTGCTCTTTATGGTCCTCGTCCTGGCGGGCGTCGGGATCTATCTCCTCATGGGTCGCTGACATGGCCGAGCATCCAGCTTCCTTTCCGGTTCTCACCTGCATGCTGCTCTCCCCGGTGGTGGGCATCGCCATCCTCCTGTGCCTCAAGGAGGAGCAGCGCTTCCTCATCCGGGCGGTGGCCCTCGTGGCCGCGGGCATCAGTTTCGCCCTCTCCATCTACACCTTCGCCGGCTATGACAAGCAGCTGGGCGGCATCCAGTTCGTGGAAAAATACGACTGGGTCAAGGCCTTCGGCATCTCCTACTTCGTAGGGGTGGAAGGCATGAACGCGCCCCTCCTGCTGCTGACGGGCATCGTCATCTTCACCGGTGTCCTCACCATGTGGGAGTTGCAACACCGGGTGAAGGAGTACTTCATCTTTCAGCTGGCGCTGGTCACCGGGGTCTTCGGCGTCTTCATGTCCTATGACCTCTTCTTCTTCTTCCTTTTCTATGAGATTGCGGTGGTGCCCATGTATGTCCTCATCCTCGTGTGGGGCTCCACCCGCCGCATCTACGCCGCCATGAAGCTCACCCTCTACCTCATGGCAGGAAGCGGCCTCATCATCCCGGGCATGCTCCTGTTGTATTCCAGCTCCGGGCTTTTCACCTTTGATATGCTGAAACTCCACGGCGTGCCCTTCTCGCCCTGGATCCAGAATGTCGCCTTTGTGCTCCTGTTCCTGGGATTCGGGGTATTGGCCGCGGTCTGGCCGTTCCACACATGGTCTCCCGTGGGCCATGTGGCCGCGCCCACCGCCGTGAGCATGCTCCACGCCGGCGTGCTCATGAAGCTAGGCTCCTTCGCCATCCTCCGGGTGGCCATGTATCTCTGCCCCCTGGGCTTCCAATATTGGGCCCAGTTCATGGCGCTTCTGGCCGCCATCGGCATCGTTTACGGCGTCTTTGTGGGGCTGGCCCAGACCGACCTCAAATACGTCATCGGTTATTCCTCCGTCTCCCACATGGGCATCGTCTCCCTGGGCCTGGCCACCGGCACCGTGGACGGCTTAAACGGCGCCGTCTTCCAGATGTTCGCCCACGGCGTTATGACCGCCCTCTTCTTCTCTGCGGTGGGCTTCATCTACGACCGCACCCACACCCGGGAGATCCACGAGCTGGGCGGTTTCTCCCGCATCATGCCCGTGGCCTCCGCCTTCTTCATCACCGCGGCCCTCTGCGGCGCCGGTGTCCCGGGCATGGCCAGCTTCTGGGCCGAGCTCTTGGTGATGGTGGCCGCGGTCAAGGTCTTCCCCATCCGGGGCCTGCTGGCCATCGCCGCCTTGGTGGTGGGCGCCCTGTTTGCCCTGCGGGTGGTGCAGACCACCTTCTACAACGAGCCCAACCCCAAATTCGTGCACTTTGAGGACGTCAGTCCCTTCCTGGGGCTGCCCCGGATGATCCTCATCGGCTTTCTGGTGTTTTTCGGCATCTTCCCCCAGTACATGCTGGGCTTGATTAAGACCTCCATCGTACCCTTCATCCAGGGATTGTAACCATGAGCGTGCTACAGTTCGGAGTGGAACTTTATTACCTGGTGATGGCCCTGGTGCTGTTCTTCCTGACCCTGCGGCGGGAGCCCAAAGCCGCGGCGGATCACCGCATCGCCTTCAGCCTCTCCGCCGTGGGCCTGCTGGTGGCCCTGCTCTGCCTTACCCAGCAGGGGGAGCTCTTCTTCCGCTCCTACCGGGTGGACCTCTTCAGCCAGATCTTCAAGCTCGCCCTGGCTCTGGGGCTCTTCCTGGTGCTGGCCATCTCCCGCAATCTCCCCAGCATCGCCGAGCGCAACCACGCCGAGTTCTACCTCTTCCTCACCACCTGCACCATCGGCATGATGATGCTGGTGAGCTCGGTGGAACTCCTCACTATTTACGTCTCCCTGGAGCTCTCCTCCTACTCCCTTTATATTTTGGTGCCGCTCAGGCGGGGGGACGACATTGACGTGGAGGCGGGCATTAAATACCTCTTTTTCGGCGCCGTCTCCAGCTGCTTCATGCTCTTCGGTCTGAGCTACATCTTCGGCGCCACCCACTCCACCTATCTCTCGGACATCATGGCCCGCATGCCGGAGCTGGTGGCCAGCCCCATCGGGGTGGTGGGCCTGATTTTGGCCATGGCGGGGTTCTTCTTCAAGCTGAGCATCTTCCCCTTCCACTTCTGGGCCCCGGATGTCTACCAAGGCGGTGCCCATCAGGTGGTAACCTTCATCGCCACCGCCTCCAAGGCCGCGGCGGTGGCCCTGCTCATCCGGCTGGCGGTCCTGGGCGCCCAATACGGCTACCACTTTACCCAGATCCTGGTCTTCCTCTCCATCATCTCCATGACCCTGGGGAACCTGGTGGCCATCATCCAGAAAGACTTCAAAAGAATGCTGGCCTACTCTAGCATCGCCCACGCCGGCTACGTCCTCATCGGCGTCCTCACCCTGCAGGAGACCGGGCTGGCCAGCTCCATTTACTACGCCCTGGCCTACCTGGTGATGAACTTCACCGTCTTCATGGTGCTCACCCAGGTGGCCCAGGACGGCCGGGACCTCAAGATCGCCGAGCTGGCCGGGCTGTACCACCGCAGCCCGCTCCTCTCCATGAGCCTCATCCTGGGGATCTTCGCCCTGGCCGGGGTGCCGCCCTCCATCGGCTTCACCGGCAAACTCTTCCTCTTCACCAGCGCCATGAACCAAGGCTACTTCTGGCTGGTCCTCATCGGCGCAGTGAACGGCACCCTCTCCCTCTACTTTTACCTGCGGGTGGTCTACGCCGCCTACTTCGTGGACGCCAAACTGCCCCCCATCCAGCTCTCCCCGCCCATGCGGGCCCTGAATTACGCCCTGTGCGCCACCATCCTCTATTTCGGGGTGGCCCCCAACAGCATCATGGAACTGGCCCGCGCCGCCGTGCGCGCCGTGCTGTAGAGAATACGGCCAGGATTATTGGGAGAGGGGGCCAGGGGTCATAGACCCCTGCCCCCTCTCCCAATGCCCTCACCCCCAACCCCATAAAGGGGGTGGGGAGGGGAGTTTGAGGGGAGGGCGGGGGAGCCATGCTCCCCCGGTCCTCCCCTCAAAAATTTCCTATCCTGATAAAGAGGCGGAAAGGTGGGCTGGGCTGGGCTTCTGCCAGGTGTGCCAGGAGGCGAGGCTGACGGTTCTTAGGTGCTGCACGTCCAGGTCCAGGGATTTGAGCCAGCGGTAGACGGTGCGGCTGCACACCCCCAGCCGTCGGGCCACCGCGGAGACGTTGCCGCCGCTTTCCCTGAGCATCTCTTCCAGCTCTTCCCGCACCGGGCGGATGGGCACCGCGGATTGACTGGAGCGGACATGGCCGGCTGTGGCCGGGGCAAAGAGCAGGTCCTTCTCCCGGATGAGACTGCCCCGGCTGAAGACCACCGCCCTGAGGATGACGTTTTTCAGTTCCCGGACATTGCCGGGCCAGGGGTGTTGCCTGAGGCGCCGCTCTGCTGCGGATGAGAGGCGCAAACCATGGCGGCCGTAGCGCCGGCCCTCCTCGGCCAGGAACCGCCGGGCCAGATGGATGACGTCCTCCCCCCGCTCCCTGAGCGGCGGCAGGCGCACCATGAGCACCGCCAGGCGGTCGAAGACGTCCTGGCGGAAGCGGCCCTGGGCCATGAGCTGGGGCAGGGGCTGGTTGGTGGCGGCTAAAACCCGGACATCCACCCGCAGGGGCTCGCTCCCTCCCACCGGCACAATCTCCCCCTGCTCCAGGGCCCTCAGGAGCTGCGGCTGGACGGCCAAAGGCAGGTCCCCCACTTCATCGAGAAAAAGCGTCCCCCGATGGGCCAGGCGGAAGCTCCCGGGCCGGCGGCGCATTGCCCCGGTGAAGGCGCCCCGCTCATGGCCGAAGAGCTCGCTGGCGGCCAGCTCCGGGGAGAGGGTGGCGCAGTTGAGGCGGATAAAGGGCTGAGGACGGCGAGGACTTAAGGCCCAGAGGGCGTGGGCCACCAGTTCCTTCCCGGTGCCGGGCTCCCCTAAAATGAGGACCGGCAGGTCGGTGGCCGCCAGCTGCGGCAGGCTCTGGATGAGATCAACGAGGGGGGGATGCCAGGTCCAAAACCCTGCAAAGGGTTCCCCGGGAAGAGGGACCGACGAATCGGTGAGAAGGTCAGAGGCGGCGCTGGCCGGATTCCCTCCCATGGCACCTCCTTGTGCACATGCCCGAGGGGCGGGCGGTCTGTGGCCGCTGGAACCGGCCCATGGTAGGGATGAATATATCTTTACATAAAATATTATGTCAAATATTTTTTATAAAAAAATAATATTTTTCTTCAGTTTGAGTACGTCCCCTCGCCAGCCCACCACCCTCCCTCAGGCCAGACTGGCCAGCAGCTCCTCGGCCCGCTGCCGCACCCTGGCCTGGGGGCTGGTGAGCTGCAGGATCTTCAGCCGGCTTTTGAAGCCCTGCTTTTCCACAAAGCTGCGCTGAGGCCATTGTGCCGCCATGGCCGCCAGGGCCTCCAGAGCCACCTCCGCGTCCGGGAAATCCAGAAACAGATTGAGGATGCCCCATTCCTCCGGCAGGCCGTATTCTTCCAGGAATTTCCTGGCCACCGGCAGGAATTTTTTGCTCCCCCGGGCGGCCTCCAGCTCCTTGACGGCCTGCTGATATTCCGGCCGGCCCCGCTTGCCTTTGAAGAGGGCCTCGGCCTGCTTCAGGGCCATCTTGCGGACCCACTCCGCCTGTTTCTTGGGCAGCCGCTCCCGGGCCGGAGCCCGCTCCCGGGGCCGGTCCCGCCGCTGGTCGATCTCTCGCCAACTGGGGCGCTCCCGCTCTTCGTCATCCTCCCGCCGGGGGGTCATGATCCTTTTCCTCCACCTGAGGTGGCGCCGCTTCCCTCCACCATATGCTTCTCCCCTGCCGAGCCCGGGCTGGCTCCCGCTCCATGGAAACGGTTTTGGGCCGTCGCCAGGCCTTCCTGAACCAGCACCTCCACCGCCTGGGCCGCACGGGCCGCCGCCTCCTCCAGCAGCTTCCACTCTTCCGGGCCCGCCGGCGCCAGGACATAGGCCTCCGCTGGCATCCCCGCCGGGGGCCGCCCGATCCCCACCTTCACCCGATAAAAATCCAAAGTATCCAGCGCCGCGGCTACGGAGAGCACTCCCTTATGCCCCCCGGCGCCGCCGTCCCAGGCCAGCTTCAGGCGCCCGGCGGGGAGATCCAGGTCGTCGTGCACCACCACCAGGGCCTTCGGGGAAAGCTGGAAATACCGCAATAAGGGAGCCACTGCCTGGCCGCTTAAGTTCATGTAGGTCTGGGGCTGGGCCAGAATCACCCGGCGCTCCCCCAGCCGCCCCTGGCCCCACACTGCCGCCCATTTTTCTTTGGTGAGGGGAATCCCCCAGCGCTCGGACAGGGCCGCCACCACCAGGAAGCCCAGGTTGTGCCGCGTCCGGGCATAGCGGGGGCCGGGATTGCCTAAGCCGGCAATGAGCCAGGTGTCCGGCGGGGAAGGTGGCGTCATGGGGTTTGGGGGTGATAGTTGGGCCCAACTGCCCCTGGTCAGAGGGACAGAAACCGGCCTGTCCAGGCCTTGGGATTACACAAACAGGGAACTCACCGAATCCCGGTGGTGAATCCGCCGGATGGCCTCCCCCAGAAGCGGCGCCACGGTGAGCACCCGGATCTTGTCCAGTTCCTGGGCCTCGGGGGTCAAGGGAATGGTATCGGTCACCGCCAGGCTCTGCAAGAGCGAACCCTTGAGGCTGGCCACAGCATTGCGGGACAGGACTGCGTGGGTGACGCAGGCGTGCACCGAACGGGCCCCGTGCTGCATCAGGAGCTCCGAGGCCTTAATCAGGGTGGCGCCCGTGGTCACCATGTCGTCCAGGATGACCGCCTCCTTGCCCCAGACATTGCCGATGAGGCTCATGGCCGTGATGACGGTGGCCTCCCGGCGCTTGTCGATGATGGCCAGCCCGGCATTGAGGCGTTTGGCGAAGGCCCGGGCCCGCTCCACGCCGCCGGCGTCCGGCGACACCATCACCAGGTCCCCCCCCAGGTTTTCCCGGATGTAGTCCAGGAGCACCGGCGCGGCATAGAGATGATCCACCGGAATGTTGAAAAAGCCCTGGATCTGGCCGGTGTGCAGGTCCATGGTGAGGAGCCGGTTGGCCCCGGCGCAGGTGATGAGGTTGGCCACCAATTTGGCGGAGATGGGCACCCGGGGGGCGGTTTTGCGGTCCTGGCGGGCATAGGCGTAATAGGGCACCACCGCGGTAATGCTGCCCGCGGAGGCCCGCCGCAGGGCGTCCATCATCAGCAGGAGCTCCATCAGGTGCTCGTTGCAGGGGATGCAGGTGGGCTGAATGACGAAGACATCCCGGCCCCGGACGTTTTCCCGGAATTCCACCGAGATCTCGCCGTCCGAAAAGCGGCCCACCACCGCCTCCCCCAGGGGCACCCCCAGGTATTGGCAGATCTTTTCTGCCAGAGGCCGGTTGGCGTTGCCGGAAAAGATCTTCAGATCATCCATACCTCATCCTCCCAGCCGGGGGGCTCCTGGCCCGTGAGCCCCCGGGTCACGGCCAGCCAGCCCGCAAACTCCCGCCTTAGCTCCCGGGCCGCCGCCAGGGCCGCCCCCTGCTCCCCAAACAGCCCGAAGAGGGTGGGGCCGCTCCCGGACATGCCCGCCGCCAGCGCCCCCGCCCCTTGCAAGCGCGCCACCCAGCCCGCCAACTCCGGATACGCCCGGAAGGTCACCGACTCAAGGTCGTTGGCCACCCAAGCCTGCGGCCTCTCCCCCTCCCAGGACTCCCGCCAGGGCACGCCGGCCGCCTGAAGCTGCTTAAGATCCAGGCTCCGATACACCCAGGCGGTGGACACCTTCACCCCGGGATTGAGAAGCACATACCAATAGGGCGGTAATTCCACGGGGGTGAGTTCCGTGCCGATGCCCCGGCCCACCTGCGGCCTCAGGGACAGGAAGAAGGGCACGTCCGCGCCCAGTCCTGCCGCCAGGCGATGTAGCTCTCCCAGCGGCAGGGGCTCCCCCTCCAGGTGGTTCAAGGCCAGCAAGGTCCCGGCGGCGTCACTGGAGCCCCCGCCCAGGCCTGCCGCCACCGGAATGCGTTTCTGGAGCCGCAGCCGCACCCGGGGCTCCTGCCCCAGCGTCTCATAAAAAACCGCCGCCGCCCGCCACACCAGATTGTCCGGCCCCCCGGGCAGGGCTGCGGCCTCCACCTCCAGCCTCAGCCTCGGGCTGCCCGCCTCCACCTCCAGGACATCCGCCAGGCTCAGGGGCTGCATGACGGTGACCAGCTCGTGATAGCCGTCCGGCCGCCGGCCCAGGACCTTGAGGTAGAGGTTCACCTTGGCCGGGCAAAAGCGCCTTACGCCCGTCAGCTCACCTCCTTGACGTAGCGCATCCTCAGCTCGTAGAGCAGGTGGTCAAAGAGCTTCTCCTCATCCTCCTGGAGGTTGTTCCGGGTCTTTTCCCGCAACAGCCCCAGAAGATCGATGGTCTGCTTGGCCAGGGGCAGATTCTTGTTGATCTGCCCGGTGGTTGGGTCCGGCATGTCGCCCAGATGGATGAAGGCTGAGGAGCTCAACGAGATGATGAAGGAGGAAAAGGTGATCTCCGGTAGAGGGGTTTCCGGCGCCTTTGCCGCCGCCTCCTGGGCCTGGCGGCGGGCGGCCTCCTCCTCCCGCACCTTGGCCTTTTCCTCCTCGCTCATGTGGAGGTAGCGTTTGTCGTGAACCGTGAAGCCTTTGTCTTCCGCGTCGGCCATCTGTGCTGCCTCGCCAGCGGAAATTGAGCCTCCCGGGGAGGCGGTCACCGGTGCTTTCCGCCCGGTGCCCTGATGCAAAAGACCCGGAAGCGCATGACCTGGGGTCCGGAAGGATCACCCAAGGCAGGTCTGGCCCTGAGGCCTCTCTTCCCGGCCCTGCCCCATGACGGGAGGCGGGTTTCAGGGGAAGCCGGGAAGCCGCTCCCGGCTTACCCCTCCCCGCTTCATCATACTACAATTCCAACTGGATGGCCATGGCCACGTGTTCCAGGTTGCGCACCGCCTCCAGGCACTCCGGGGTCACCGGGGTGTCGGTGGTAAGCAGGATGATGTTCTGGCCCCGCTCCTTCTCCTGGCCCACGGTCATGCGGGCGATGTTGATGTTGTGGCGGCCGATGGTGGTGCCGATGGCGCCGATGACCCCGGGGCGGTCGGTATTGTAGATGAAGAGCATGTGGCCCTCGGGGATGGCCTCCAGGCGGAACTTGTTGATCTGTACCAGCCGGGGCTCGTATTTGCCGAAGATGGTGCCCGCCACCACGTTCTCTTCCATACCCGCCCTGACCGTGAGGCGAATGAGGGTGGTGAAGTCCTCGCCGGCGGCGATCTTCTCCTCGCTCACGGTGATGCCCCGGGACTCCGCCATGGCCGGGGCGTTCACGTAGTTCACCTCATCATGCATGATGGGGTAGAGCAGGCCCTTGAGGATGGAATGCGTCAGGGGCTTGGTGTCCAGCTTGGCCACCTCGCCGATGTAGGAAATGACCACGTTGGTGATGGCCCCCTCGGTGATCTGGGCCTGGAAGCTCCCCAGGGCCTCGGCCAGGGTGAGGTAGGGCTTGAGTTGGGCAATGGCCTCCCGGGTGACGCTGGGGGCGTTCACCGCGTTGCGGATGGTACCATAGAGGAGGTACTCCAGGATCTGCTCGCAGATGGCCACGCTGACATTAGCCTGGGCTTCCTCGGTGGAGGCCCCCAGGTGCGGGGTGCAGATGACGTTGGGGAGGTCCTTTAAGGGGTAATCCGGCGGGATGGGCTCGGTCTCGAAGACGTCCAGGGCCGCGCCGGCCACTTTGCCCTCTTTCAAGGCCTCCAGAAGCGCCTCCTCGTCAATCAGGCCGCCCCGGGCGCAGTTGATGATGCGCACCCCCTTTTTCATCTTGTGGAAGGCTTCCCGGTTGAGGAGCTTGGTGGTGTCCTTGGTGCGGGGGATGTGCAGGGTGATGAAGTCCGAACGGGCATAGAGCTCATCCAGGCTCACCATCTCCACCCCCATGGAGGCGCCCACCTCCTTGCTGATGAAGGGGTCGTAGGCCAAAACCCGCATCTTCAGGCCCAGGGCCCGCTCCGCCACCACCCGGCCGATGCGGCCGAGCCCGATGATCCCCAAGGTCTTGTTGAAGATCTCGGTGCCCTGGAACTTCTTCTTCTCCCACTTCCCTTCCCGCATGGAGGCCGCCGCCTGGGGGATGTTCCTGGCCAGGGCCAGCATGAGCGAGAGGGCGTGCTCCGCGGTGGTGATGGTGTTCCCCCCGGGGGTGTTCATCACCACGATGCCCCGTTTGCTGCAGTAGGGGATGTCCACGTTGTCCAGGCCGGTGCCGGCCCGGCCCACCACCTTGAGCCGGGGGGCGGCGTCGATGATCTCCTTGGTCACCTTGGTGGCGCTGCGGATGGCCAGGGCGTCCGCATCCCGGATGGCCTCCTTGAGCTCCTCCGGGCTCATCCCGGGCTTCACCACCACCTCGATGTTGGGGTTGCGCTCCAGGATGGCGATGCCGCTTTTGTGCAGGTTGTCGCTGATGAGGACCTTCATGACCTAGGCCTCCTTCCCTAAAATCTCCTGGGCCGCCTTGACGCCGACCCCCAGCTGCACTTTGTAGCCCAGGTCATTGAGCACGCTCTCCAGGGCGCCGATGGTGCCCAGGAGGTCCTGTTCGTCGATGTAGCCCATGTGGGCGATGCGGAAGATCTTGCCCTTGGCCTGAGCCTGGCCGCCGGCGATCCAGATGCCTTTCTCCCGCATCTTGGCCACCACTTTCTGGCCGTCGATCCCCGCCGGCGCCTGCACCGCGGTGAGCACATCCGACGGATACTCCTTGGAGAAGAGCTCCATCCCCATGGCCGCCACCGCCGCCCGGCAGGCCCGGGCCATCTTGGCGTTGCGGGCGAAGATGCGCTCCAGGCCCTGCTCCCTAAACCAGTTCAGCACCTGCATGAGGCCGATGGTCAGGGTCACCGCCGAGGTGTAGGCCGTCTGGTTCTTGGCCTGGCTCTTCAGCTGCTTGGCAAAATCAAAATAGTACTTGGGGCAGGTGGAGGTCTTGGTCATCTCCCAGGCCTTGGGGGAGAGGGCCGCAAAGGCCATGCCCGGAGGCAGCATCATGGCCTTCTGGGAGCCCGCCACCACCACATCCAGGCCCCACTCATCCATGGGCAGGGGATAGCCCCCTAAAGCGCTGATGGCGTCCACCACCAGGATGGTATTGGGGAATTTCTTCACCACCTGGGCCAGCTCTTTCACCGGATGGGCCACGGCGGTGGAGGTCTCATTGGCCTGCACGAAGACCGCCTTGATGGCCGGGTTGGCACTCAGGCGGGCCTCCACCTCGGCGGGCTTCACCGCGTAGCCCCACTCCACCTTGAGGCGGTCCACCTGGATGCCGTAGACCTCGCAGAGCTCGGCCCAGCGCTCCCCGAACTTGCCGCCGTCCACCACCAGGGCGGTGTCGCCGGGGGAGAGGGTGTTGGCCACCGCGCCCTCCATGGCACCGGTGCCGGTGGCGGCAAACATGAGCACTTCCTGCTCGGTCTGGAAGAGGTATTTCAGGTCCTCCCGCACCTTGGCCAGAATGTCCATGAACGCCGGCGCCCGATGATGGATCATGGGCTGGGCCATGGCCAGCTGGGTTTCCGGCGCCACCGGAGTGGGGCCCGGAGTCATGAGTAATCTTTTCATCGCGCGTCCTTACCCTTCATCTGGGATTTGAGTGAAATTTCTCGGTCTTTAAAGTTTTTAATTTTATTGAGACGAACGGGAATTGTCAAGGATTTGAAGGAGATTTCCCCGGGAACGGCGCCGCCACCGCCCCGATGAGGCTCGCCCCCAAGACCGTGCGCGGCGAGGGGAACAGCGAGACGTCCGGTGAGAAAGCTCACCCGACAAAGAAAAGGCGGACCACTTGGTCCGCCTTATCATCAGTCCGCGGGGAGCGGCCTTGGCCCTTCCCGTCCCTGGGCTCTCCTCACCTAGCGCCAGCCCCGAAACTAGCGCTTGGGATAATGCACTTCAAAGACCCGCTTGGCCACCACAAAGGTGTTCTGGTAGTAAGGCTGCCTAAGATCGGTGATGACCACGCCGGTCCTGGGGTTGGAGGCATGGATCATCTTCCCTTCCCCCAGGTAAATCCCGGCATGCCCCACCGCCCGGCCGCCCCGGCGAAAGAAGAGGAGGTCCCCCGGCACCAGCTTGGAGAAATCCATGGTGTGGGTCACCACCTTGCCCACCTGGGCCTGCTCGTAGCTGGAGCGGGGCAGGTCGATCTTGAAGCCTTCATAGATATACTGCACAAAGCCGGAGCAGTCGGTGGCCGAGCTGGTGGCCAAGGTGGCCCCCCGGCTGTAGCGGGCGCCAGTATAGGTCTTGGCCCGGCTCAAGATGAGCTCCTGGAAATTCCAGGGCTCAAACTTGAAGTGGCCCTGGCTGGCCGCCGCCTCGCTGGGCGAGGGCTGATTCAGGCGGGAGCTGGGCCGGACCAGGGGATGCAGGTCTTTTTTGGGGGTCAGGGGCTCCAGCATGAACTTGCCGTCCCGCTGGGGAATGACCCGGATCAGGGGTTTGTTGTCCGCCACCGGGGCACTGCTGCGGGGCGGGGCCACCACCTGGGCATTGGCCGGTTCAAAATCCTCATCCCGGGCGGCGCTGCGGCTGCGACGCTGGGTGGTTGACTTTTTGACCTTTTTGCTGGCTTTGCTGACGGTGCTTTTGCTGGCGGTGGTTTTTTTCTTGGAGCTGGTGTTTTTGGTGGGCACGGCGTCTGCCAACGCGGGGGCGAGCACCAAACCTAAACTCAACACTCCAAGTAAAAGCCGTTTCGCCATGAGAACCTCCTTGGTTAAGGGTCATCGCCGATGGGACGGGATGCTTCACCGTCCCTCACCAGGCCCATCTGGCCAAGGATTCACCAAAAGTGCGATGTCGGGGCTGACTCGGTCTTGCGTGCAATCGCACTGCTCACGCAGGCAATCGCGAATGGGGCGTCAGATCTCGGGTGCGTGCGATTTCGGGCAGGTTAATACAGGGAGCCTGGGCATGTCAACCCTTTTTTCATCTTTTTCACGAAATTTGTCACAGAGTGAAAACGGGGCGGAAGAAATTTCAAGGAGGGTCAGGGGGTTGGCCAAGGCCTCGCCTGGCTCCCGGCAGCCCCTTGCGGAACCGGGCGCTCTTTGCCCCAAGTCCGGCCACCTGGAGCAGGGCCAGGGGGAAGGGGACCCCCTCACCCCCTGCATCGAGCTCCGCTGCCGGATAAAAAAAAGCCCCCGTCAGGGGGCTGCGGAAGATGGTCTGCGGTCCGCCGAGTTTCAACCGGCGGCCTTTTTCTTCTTCTTGGGGAGCTCCTCGGGGCGGCCCACCAGCTCCAGCAGGGCCAGCTCGGCGCCATCCCCCCGCCGGGGGCCCAAGGGAATGATGCGGGTGTAGCCGCCTGCCCGCCCCTGGTAGCGGTCCTTCAGCTCCCCGAAGAGTTTCACAAAGGCCTTCTTGGTGCGGATCACCTGCAGGGACTGCCGCTTGGCGTGCAGATCCCCCCGTTTGGCCAGGGTGATCATGCGCTCGGCCCACTTGCGGGCCTCCTTGGCCTTGGGGACGGTGGTCTGCACCCGTTCATGCTCCATGAGCGAGGTGACCAGATTGCGGAGCATGGCCTGGCGGTGTTCCGTGGTCCGTTTCAGGCGCCGGCCGGCTTTCAGGTGTCTCATGGGGTCTCTTCCTTCCTCTCCGGCAGCTGGTCCGGGGGCACGAAGTTTTCCAGCTTCATGCCCAGGCTCAGACCCATCTCCTGGAGGATCTCCTTGATTTCATTGAGGGACTTGCGCCCGAAGTTTTTGGTCTTGAGCATCTCCTGCTCGGTCTTCTGCACCAGCTCGCCGATATAGCGGATATTGGCGTTCCGCAGGCAATTGGCGGCCCGCACCGACAGCTCCAGCTCCGTCACCGGGCGGTAGAGGTTCTCGTTGAGGAGGGGCTGCTCCTCCGCCGGCCTCTCCTCCACCCCCTCCGCCTCCTCGGGGAAGTTGATGAACAGGGTGAGCTGGTCCTTGAGGATCTTGGCGGCGTAGGCCACGGCATCTTCCGGCCGGACGCTGCCGTCGGTCCACACTTCCAACGTCAGCTTGTCGTAGTCGGTGCGCTGCCCCACCCGGGCCTGGGTCACCACGTAGTTGACCTTGCGGATGGGGGAGAAGCTGGCATCCAGGGGGATGAACCCCACCGGCTGGTTCTCTTCCTTGTTGGCCTCCGCCGGCACATAGCCCTTGCCGCTTTTGGCCACCATCTCCATGATGAGCTGGCCGTCCGCCGACAGGGTGGCCAAGTGCAACTCCGGGTTCAAAATCTCCACCGTGCCATCGGTGGTGATCTGGCCGGCGGTGACCCGGCCTTCCCCTCGGGCCTCAAGGCGCAGGGTCTTGACGCCGTCGGAGAGAAACTTCAGGCGCACCTGCTTGAGGTTGAGGAGGATCTCCGTCACATCCTCCAGCACCCCGGGGATGGCCGAAAATTCGTGGTAGACATCCCGGATGATGACCCCGGTGATGGCAGCACCCCTCAAGGACGACAGCAGCACCCGCCGCAAGGCGTTGCCCAGGGTGGTGCCGAACCCCCGCTCCAGCGGCTCACAGGAAAACTTGCCGTAGGTGGGGGTGAGGCTGTCGTGCTCGATGTCCAGGCGCTTGGGTTTAATGAGCTCGGTCCAGTTTTTCTGAATCATGGCCCCTCGAAATGGATAGCGTGGCGGTCGCGGCGGAACCGGGAGCCGGCCGCCTCGCCGGCACCCTGCTGCCGCCGGCCGCGGCCGGCCGGGCCGGGTTACTTGGAGTAGAGCTCAACGATGAGGTGCTCCTGGATGGGCATGGTGATGTCTTCCCGGGTGGGCAGCATGCTGACGCGGCCCCGGGCCGCCTCCTTGTCCAGGTCCAGCCACTGGGGCACGCCCCGCCGGGCCACGGCCTCCAGGGCGTCCCGGATGACCGGCAGGGAGCGGCTGCGCTCCGCCACCTCGATGACATCCCCCACCTTGACGAGATAGGAGGGCAGATTCACCCGCTGCCCGTTCACCAGGATGTGGTTGTGGCGCACCAGTTGCCGGGCCTGGGCCCGGGAATTGGCAAACCCCAGCCGGTAGGTGACGTTGTCCAGGCGGCGCTCCAGAAGCACCAGAAGATTGGTGCCGGTGACCCCCTTCATGCGCTCCGCCTTCTCGAAATAGCCCCGGAACTGCTTCTCCAGCACACCGTACATGCGCTTGACCCGCTGCTTTTCCCGGAGCTGCAGGCCGTAATCGGAGATCTTGGCCCGCCCGGCGCCGTGCATCCCCGGCGGGGTGTTGCGGCGTTTGATGGCGCACTTGTCGGTGTAGCAGCGGTCGCCTTTGAGATAGAGTTCCATGCGCTCCCGGCGGCAGAGCCGGCAGCTGGGTCCGGTGTATCGTGCCAAGGTGCTTCTCCTCTTTCCTTAGACTCGACGGCGTTTGGGCGGGCGGCAGCCGTTGTGGGGGATGGGGCTGACGTCCCTAATGAGGCTCACCTGCAGCCCGGCGGCCTGGATGGCCCGGATGGCCGCCTCCCGGCCGGAGCCCGGTCCCTTGACCAGCACGTCCACGGTGCGCATGCCGTGCTCCATGGCCTTCTTGGCGGCGTCGGTGGCGGCGAGCTGCGCCGCAAAGGGCGTGCCTTTGCGGGAGCCCTTGAAACCCTGCACCCCGGCCGAGGACCAGGAGACCACATTGCCCGCCGGGTCGGTGATGGTCACCAGGGTGTTGTTGAAGGTGGCCTTGATGTGCACCACCCCCACGGGGACGTTCTTTTTCTCTTTCTTCTTGCGGGGGCCTGAGGGTCGCTTGGCCATACCTTACCCCTTATCCTTTCTTGCGTTTGCCCACCACGCTGCGCCGGGGGCCCTTGCGGGTGCGGGCGTTGGTGTGGGTGCGCTGCCCCCTGACCGGCAGACCCCGGCGGTGCCTCAGGCCCCGGTAACAGCCCAGGTCCATGAGGCGCTTGATGTTCATGGAGACTTCCCGCCTGAGATCCCCCTCCACCTTGCAGGTGGAGTCGATGACCTGGCGGATGGCGGTGATCTGGGCGTCGGTGAGCTCCCCGGTCTTGATGCCGGGGTCCACCCCCGCCTCCCGGAGCACCCGGGCCGCGGTGGTGCTGCCGATGCCGTAGATGTAGGTCAGGGCGATCTCAATCCGTTTGTTCCGGGGCAGGTCAATGCCGGCTATTCTGGCCAACGTCCGTCCTCCGCTTTAACCCTGGCGCTGCTTGTGCTTGGGGTTCTCACAGATCACCCGCACCACGCCCTTGCGTTTGATGATCTTGCATTTCACACAGATCTTTTTCACTGAGGGTTTCACTTTCATGGCACTATCCCTCTTACCGCCCTGGCTTGCCGCAGAAACAATTCCACCACGAAGCGCCGCCACGGCAGCTGTCCAGGAGTCGGTCCCCTTATTTCACCCGATAGACGATGCGCCCCCGGTTGAGATCATAGGGGGACAACTCCACAATGACCTTGTCCCCGGGGAGGATCTTGATGTAGTGCATGCGCATCTTCCCGGAGATGTGGGCCAGGACGCGATGCCCGTTGGGCAGTTCCACCCGGAACATGGCGTTGGGCAAAGGTTCGATGACCTTGCCTTCCACTTCAATGGCGTCTTCTTTGGGCATCTGGCTTACATGGGCCCCCGGAGGGCCTTCCCCTCCGGACGGCACGTGGCACGGGTCTCATTGTGGGGCTTAGGCGCCCATCAGGTTAAGTTATCCTAAATTCTACTCAAAATCAAGGGGCCCCGCTCCGTCACCGCCACGGTGTGCTCGAAGTGGGCCGCCAGGGAGCCGTCCTGGGTCACCGCGGTCCAACCGTCCGCCAGGATCTTCACCTCCCAGGAGCCCGCGGCAGTCATGGGCTCGATGGCCAGGGTCATGCCGGGCTTGAGGATCGGCCCCCTCCCGGGCGGCCCGAAGTTGGGGATCTGGGGGTCCTCATGCAGGGAGCGGCCGATGCCGTGCCCCACAAACTGCCGGATCACCGAAAAGCCGTACGACTCCACCACCGTCTGGGTGGCGTGGGACAGGTCCGACAGGCGGTTTCCCGGCCGGGCCTGCTCGATGGCGGCGTAGAGGGACTCCTCGGTGGCCTTCATCAACAGCTGGGCCTGGGGGCTCACCTCCCCCACCGCCAGGGTCACCGCCGCGTCCCCATAGAAGCCGTCCCGGCGCACCCCGAAATCCAGGCTCACCAGGTCGCCGGCCTTGAGCTTGCGCCGGCCCGGGATGCCGTGCACCACTTCCTCGTTCACCGAGACGCACAGGGAAGCCGGATAGCCCCGGTAGCCCTTGAAGGCCGGCTCCACCTTATGGCGGCGGCAGAGCTCCTCCGCCAGTTCGTCCAGTTCCCGGGTCTCCACCCCGGGCTTCACCCGGGTCTGCACCTCCGCCAGGATTTCGGCCACAATGCGGCTGGCCGCCTCCATCTTGGCGATCTCGGCGGGGGATTTCAACAAGATCATAGTGCTCCGGCGGCGGCCGCCCACGGCCTCACCTCAACCGGCGACCGCCGCCGCGGTAACCGTCTCCTTAGCCCAGAATCTTGCAGATCTGGTTGAAGATGTCGTCAATGGAGCCCACGCCCTTAATGGGCCGCAAAAGCCCCTTGGCCTGATAGTAGTCGATGAGGGGCTTGGTGGCCTGGTTGTAGGTGGCCAGGCGGCTGCGCACCGTGGCTTCGTTGTCGTCATCCCGCTGGTAGAGCTCGCTGCCGCACTTGTCGCACACCCCCTCCTTCTTCGGGGGGTTGAACTTGATGTGATACATCTGACCGCAGTCGGGGTTCTTGCAGGTGCGCCGGCCGGTGAGGCGGGTCACCAGCTCTTCTTCGTCCACGTCAATGCTGATGACGTGGTCGATCTTGGAGCCCAGGTCCGCCAGCACCTTGTCCAGCGCCTCGGCCTGCGGCACGGTGCGGGGAAAGCCGTCCAGGATGAAGCCCTTCTTGCAGTCAGGCTGGGCCAGCCGGTCCTTGATGATGCCGATGACCACCTCATCGGGCACCAGCTTGCCGGCGTCCATGTATTCCTTGGCCTTCTTGCCCATCTCCGTGCCTTCCTTCACTGCGGCCCGGAGGATGTCGCCGGTGGAGATCTGCGGAATCTGGTACTTGTCGATCAGCTTCTTCGCCTGCGTGCCTTTGCCCGCGCCGGGGCCCCCCAACAGAATCAGATTCATACCAGCTCTCCTTTCAGCGCCGTACCCGGCTCATGCGTTTTTTCATGAACCCCTCGTAATGACGGGTGAGCATATGCGATTCGATCTGGGCCATGGTGTCCATGGCCACCCCCACCACGATGAGAAGGGCGGTGCCCCCGAAGTAAAAGGGCACATTGAAACGGGCGATGAGGATGGTGGGGAGCACGCACACCGCCGAGACATAAAGGGCCCCGCTTAAGGTGAGGCGGGAAAGGATGCGGTCCAGATAATCGGCGGTGGAGCGCCCGGGCCGGATGCCGGGGATATAGCCCCCCCACTTCTTTAAGTTCTCCGCCACGTCCACCGGGTTGAAGGTCACTGCGGTGTAGAAATAGCAGAAAAAGATGATCAGGGCCACATAGAGCACATCGTGGAGCACGTGTCCCGGGGTGATGGCGTCCACCATGTTCTTCACCCACTCCACCCGGATGAAGCTGCTGATGGTGGCGGGGAACATCAGGAGCGACGAGGCGAAGATGGGCGGAATGACGCCGGAGACGTTGAGCTTCAGGGGCAGGTGGGTGGTCTGGCCTCCCAGCATGCGCCGGCCCACCACCCGGCGGGCATACTGCACCGGAATGCGGCGCTGGCCCCGCTCCACAAAGACGATGGCCCCCACCACTGCGATCATCATGAGGACCAGAAGGAGCATCACCAGGGGTGAAAGCTCCCCGGCCCGGATGAGCTCGCCGCTTTTGATGATGGCCGAGGGCAGGCGGGCCACGATGCCGGCGAAGATGATGAGGCTGATGCCGTTGCCGATGCCCCGCTCGGTGATCATCTCGCCCTGCCACATGATAAAGGCGGTGCCGCTGGTCAGGGTGATGATGGTCATGAGGCGGAAGGCCCACCCCGGGTTGGCCACCACCGGCGCGCCTGCACCGCCCTCCAGGCCGCCCATGCCTTCGAGAGCAATGCTGATCCCTAAGGCCTGGATGGCGGCGATGACCACCGTGCCGTAGCGGGTGTATTGCTTGATCTTCTTGATGCCCGCTTCGCCCTCTTTGTAGAGCTTGTCGATGGCCGGAATGACCACTTTCAGGAGCTCCATGATGATGGCGGCGCTGATGTAGGGCATGATCCCCAGGGCGAAGACGCTCAGCCGCTCCAGGGCGCCCCCGGAGAACATGTCAAAGAGCCCGAAGATGGTGCGCTGCTGCCGGGCGAAAAAGGCCATCAGGGCGTCGGCGTCGATCCCCGGGGTGGGGATGAAGCAGCCGATGCGATAGACGGCCAGCATCAGGAGCGTGAAGAGGATGCGCCGCTTCAGCTCCGGGATCTTGCCGATATTGTACAAGCCGCTGGCCAAGCTAGACGACCTCCACCTTGCCGCCGGCGGCCTCGATCTTGGCCTTGGCCTGGGCGCTCACGGCATGCACCCTCACCGTCAGGGGCATGGTGATCTCGCCCTGGCCCAACAGCTTGATGCGGCCGCCGGTGCCCTTCACCAGGCCGGCCCGGCGCAGGGCCTCTTCATCCACCACGCTGTCCGGGGCAAAGCGCACCAGGTCCCTCAAGTTCACCACCTTGTAGTCCTGCCCGAAGATATTGGTGAAGCCCCGTTTGGGCAGGCGCCGGATGAGGGGCATCTGGCCGCCCTCAAAACCGGGCCTGACCCCGCCGCCGGCCCGGGAGCGCTGGCCTTTGGTGCCCCGGCTGGCGGTCTTGCCGCTGCCGGAGGAGGGCCCCCGCCCCACCCGCTTCTTGGGGCGCTTGGCACCCGGGGACGGAAACAGTTCATCCAGCTTCATGGCCCAACTCCTCCGCCGGCACCCGGCGCACCTCCACAAGATAGCCCACCTGCCGGACCATGCCTAAAATGGCGGGGGTCTCCTTGAGCCGCACCGTTTTATTGAGCTTGGTGAGCCCCAGGGCCTTCACCGTCTTGCGGTGCGCCGGCACCCGGCCGATGGGGCTTTTTTTCAGGGTGATTTCCAGCATCATGGTCATTGCCTTCCTTGCGGCCGCCTTCCCGTGAACACCTGAACTGCCTCTGGGCCCGGTGCTCCTTTCCAGAGCACAGGCCTGGCCCGCTTGCAGCTTACGCCAGCAGTTCGGCCAAGGGCTTGTTGCGCCGCTGGGCCACCTCTTCGGGGGCTGCCAGCTGGCGCAAGGCCTCCATGGTGGCCTTGACGGCATTGTGGGGGTTGTGGGACCCGATGCACTTGGTGAGCACGTTCTTGATACCGGCCACCTCCACCACCGCTCGCACCGGCCCGCCGGCGATGACCCCGGTGCCTTCCGCCGCGGGCCGCAGCAGCACCCGCCCGGAGCCGTATTCGCCCGTCACCATGTAGGGGATGGTGTTGTTGATGATGGGCACCCGGATCATGCTCTTTTTGGCCTGCTCCATGGCCTTGCGGATGGCCTCCGGCACTTCCTGGGCCTTGCCCAGTCCGGCCCCCACCCGGCCCTGGCCGTCGCCCACCACCACCACGGCACTGAAACGGAACCGCCGGCCGCCCTTCACCACCTTGGCGACCCGGTTGATGCTCACCACCTTGTCGATGAGTTGTGCTTCGGATACCTCGTTCTCGAACAAACCTGCCTCCCTCGGGCTCGCGGGGGCGCTGCGCCGGGGTGCCGCCATGCCGTCCTCCTCCTGTCTCCTTACAGAACCGTCAGCCGGCCGGCGCCAGGCCCGCCACCTAAAAGTTCGCTAAAAGATGAGCCCGTGTTCCCGGGCGCTGTCGGCCAGGGCTTTGACCCGGCCGTGATAGAGAAAACCGTTGCGGTCGAAGATCACCCGCTCCACCCCGGCCAGGCGGGCCTTCTCCGCCAGGAGCTTGCCCACCAGCTTGGCCGCCTCCACTTTCTTGAGGCCGGCGATTTGGTCCTTGAGTTCCGGGCTCAAGGTGGACGCCGCCGCCAGGGTGTGTCCCCGGGTGTCGTCGATGATCTGGCCGTAGATATGGGAGGCGCTCCGAAACACGCTCAGCCGGGGGCGTTCCGGAGTGCCGCTGATCTTCTTGCGGATGCGCCGCTTGCGCTTCAGGCGCATCGCCAGTCTGAGATTGGTCTTGCCCATGGTCCGTCCTTATGTCGTCCCGGGATGCCCAAAACACCGGGCCTCCCCGCCTGGTGCCTTCACGCTTAGCGGCCGCCGGCCTTGCCCACCTTCTTGCGCAGCCGCTCGCCCATCAGCCTGACCCCTTTGCCCTTGTAGGCATCGGGCGGCCGTAAGCTGCGCAAATTGGCACAGGTCTGGCCCAACTGCTCCTTGTCGAAGCCCTTGAGCTCCACCCGGGTGCCCTTCTCCATGACATTGGCGCTGATGCCCGGGGGCAGAGGGAACTCCACCGGCCGGGAGTAGCCCAGGCTGAAGCTCAGGGTATCCCCTTTGGCCTCCACCTTGTAGCCGGTGCCCACGATCTCCAGCACCTTGGTGAAGCCCTGGCTCACGCCCACCACCATGTTGTTGATCAGGGTGCGGGCCAGGCCCCAGGCCGAGCGGCTCAGGCGGCTGTCGTCCACCGGCACCACCCGGGCCTCGGCGTCGCCCACCTCCAGGCGCACCCGGGGCGGCAGGGGCCGGCTTAAGGTGCCCAGGGCCCCGGTCACCGTGAGGGTGCCGTCCTCCAGCTTGATCTTCACCCCCTGCGGCAGGGGGATGGGTTTCTTGCCGATGCGCGACATAGCGGTTCCCTTACCAGATCTGGCACAAGACTTCGCCGCCCACCTTGAGCTTGCGGGCCTGGCGGTCGGTGAGCACGCCCTTGTTGGTGGACACCACCGCCACCCCCAAGCCCCCCTGGACCCGGGGGAGCTCCTCCCAGCCCCGGTAGACCCGGCAACCCGGCCGGCTCACCCGCTCGATCCCCTGGATGAGGGGCCGATTGTGCTCGTCGTACTTGAGATAGACCCGCAAAATCCCCTGGCGGTTGTCCTTGATCACCTTGTAATTCTTGATGTAGCCCTCATCCTTGAAGATGCGGGCCAAGGCGATCTTCATGCGGGAGGCGGGGATGTCCACCTTGTCAAAGCCCGCTTTGCCGGCGTTGCGGATGCGGGTCAGCATATCGGCGAGGGGGTCGGTCATGCTCATAAAGTCGTCCTCCTCACCAGCTGGACTTGATGACCCCGGGGATTTCCCCCCTGAGGGCCATGGTGCGGAAGCAGATGCGGCAGATGCCGAACTTCCGCAGGAAAGCCCGGGGCCGCCCGCACAAGGGGCAGCGATGATAGGCCCGGACCGCAAACTTGGGGGGCCGCTTGGCCTTGGCGATGAGCGATTTCTTGGCCATCCTATCTCCTGAACGGCATGCCCAACAGGGACAACAGCTGTTTGCCTTCCGCGTCGGTGGTCGCGGTGGTGACGATGGTGATGTTCATGCCTTTGATCTTGTCAATCTTGTCGTAGTCGATCTCCGGGAAGATGATCTGCTCCCGGATTCCCAGGGTGTAATTCCCCCGGCCGTCGAAACCCTTGTCGCTCACGCCCCGAAAGTCCCGCACCCGGGGGAGCACCACGTTCATCAGCTTGTCCAGGAAGGCGTACATGCGATCTTTGCGCAGGGTCACCATGCAGCCGATGGGCATGCCTTCCCGAAGCTTGAAGGCGGCGATGGAGCGCCGGGCCCGGGTGACCACCGGCTTCTGGCCGGTGATGGCGGCCAGCTCCGCCTGGGCCGACTCCAGGATCTTGATGTTCTGGATGGCCTCCCCCAGCCCCATGTTGATGACGATCTTCTCCAGCTTGGGGACCTGCATGGGGCTTTTGTAGCGGAACTCCTGCATCATCCGGGGGACCACCACCTCCCGGTAATGGTCCAGGAGCCGGGGCTTGATGCGGAGCGGCCGCTGGCCGGTGGGAGCCTCCGCCGGTTTTTTGGCCGCTTGGGCCGCGGCCTTTTTGGCGCCTTTGTCAGCCATCGATGAGCTCCTTGCACTTCCGGCAGACCCGGGCCTTCTTGCCCTCCCCCGTCACCGTCAGGCGGAAGCGGGTGGCAGTGGCGCACTTGGGGCAGATGAGCATGACGTTGGAGACGTGCAACGGCGCCTCCTTCTCCACGATGCCGCCCTGGCCGGTCTGGGGGCTGGGCCGGGTGTGGCGTTTGATGAGGTTCACCTTCTCCACCAGCACCCGGTTCTTTTCCCGGAGCACCTTGAGGATCTTGCCGGTCTTGCCCTTCTCTTTGCCGGCGATGACCTCCACCAGGTCGTTCTTCTTCAGGCGGATGCGCTGAGGCTCAATGGGCTTCTTCTTCGCCTTGGGCATACCTAGAGCACCTCCGGCGCCAGGGAGATGATCTTCATGAAGCGCCGGGCCCTCAGTTCCCGGGCCACCGGGCCGAAGATACGGGTGCCGATGGGGTCCCCCGCCTGGTTGATGAGCACCGCCGAGTTGTCGTCAAACTTGATGTAGGAGCCGTCGGGCCGTTTGGTCTCTTTGACGGTGCGCACCACCACGGCCCGCATGACGTCGCCCTTCTTCACCTTGGAGTGCGGCAGGGCCTCCTTCACCGACACCACGATGATGTCGCCCACCCGGGCGTAGCGCCTCTTCGTGCCGCCCAGCACCCGGATGCACATGAGGCGCTTGGCCCCGGAGTTGTCGGCCACCGTCAGTTGGGTCTGAACCTGGATCATACCTGACTCCTTAGGAAGGCCGCCACTAGCGGGCCTTCTCCAGGATCTCCTTCACCCGCCAGCGCTTGTCCCGGGACAGGGGCCTGGTCTCCTCGATGAGCACCTTGTCCCCCACCCGGCAGGCGTTGTCGGGGTCATGAGCCTTGAATTTCTTGCGTCTCCGGATGATTTTTTTGTACAGGGGGTGGGCTTCCAGCCGCTTGACCTCCACCACCACGGTCTTGTCCATCTTGTCGGAGACCACCACGCCCACCCGGGTCTTGCGCACGCCCTGGGGGCGCTTCTGCTCCTCAAGCCGCTCTTCTGCTACCATGTCCGCCCCGTCTTTTCCCTCAGCACCGTCTTCACCCGGGCGATGTCTTTCCTGGTCTGACCCAGCCGGGCGGTGTTATCCAGTTGGTTGGCCTGGTGCTGAAACTGGAGGTTGAAGAGCTCCTCGGAGAGCTCCTTCAGCTTGGCGGCCAGCTCCTCCACCGTCAGCTCTCTCAGATCCGCCGCCTTCATGCCTGCACTCCCTTGCCGGCCGTCTCCCGGGTGACGAACTTGCAGGGGATGGGGAGCTTGTGGGCCGCCAGGCGCATGGCCTCCTTGGCCACCTCCGGCTCCACCCCGGAAAGCTCAAAGAGGATGCGGTCCGGCTTCACCACCGCCACCCAGCCCTCGGGCGAGCCTTTGCCTTTGCCCATGCGGGTTTCCGCCGGCTTCTTGGTGTACGGCTTGTCCGGGAAGATGCGGATCCAGATCTTGCCGCCCCGCTTGACGTGGCGGGTGATGGCGATCCGGGCCGCCTCGATCTGCTGGGCGGTGATCCAGGCATGCCCCTGAGCCTGCAGGCCGTAGTCCCCGAAGGCCACAAAGTTCCCCCGGGTGGCCCGCCCCCGGTTGCGGCCTTTCTGTACCTTGCGATGTTTGACTCGTTTCGGACTTAACATGGTTCGTATCCTGACTTCCCGCTCCCCTCGTCCCGGCAGGAGCAAGGCGAGGCATAAGTCTCAGGCCGCCGGTCGTGATTTTGGCTACCCGAGCTTCCGGGCCAACCCACAGACGCCGGCCCGCTCCTTTGCGGCTCCCGGGCAGGCCCTCAGACGCCGGCCCGCTCCTCCGCGCCCAAGATCTCCCCGTGGAAGATCCAGGCCTTGACGCCGATGACCCCGTAGGTGGTCATGGCCTCGGCAAAACCATAGTCGATGAAGGCCCGCAGGGTATGCAGGGGCACCCGGCCCTCCCGGTACCGTTCCTGGCGGGCGATCTCCGCCCCGGCCAGCCGGCCCTTGACCCGCACCTTGATGCCCTTGGCCCCGAACTTCAGGGCCTGGCTCACCGCCTTTTTCATGGCCCGCCTAAAGGACACCCGGCGCTCCAGCTGCTGGGCAATGTTTTCCGCCACCAGCTGGGCGTTGATCTCGGGCTTGCGCACCTCCTGCACATCAATGACTAGGTCCCGGCCCACCAGCTTCTCCAGCCGGCGGCGCAGCTCCTCGATCTTCTTCCCCTTCTGGCCGATGACCATGCCGGGGCGCGAGGTGTGGATCTTGATGTTCAGCTTGTTGGCCGCCCGTTTGATGTCCACCCCGGCAATACCCGCCCCTTTGAGCTCCGGGTCCTTCTTGATGAAGTCCCGGATCTTTTTGTCCTCCAGGACCAGGTTGGCAAAGTCCTTGCGGGCAAACCAGATGGAGTCCCAGGTGCGGTAGATCCCCAGGCGAAAGCCGATGGGATGAACTTTCTGACCCACTGATGCCTCCTTAACGCTTCGGGCCCCGGGCCGGCGCTTCGTCCAGAATTACGGTGAGGTGGCTGGTGCGCTTCAGGATGCGGTTGGCCCGGCCCATGGCCCGGGTCATGAAGCGCTTCAGCATGGGGCCGCCATCCACCCAGATGCTCTTGATGTACAGGGTATCCACGTCCACCTGGGGCCGCTGCTCGGCGTTGGCCACCGCCTGCTCCACCACCTTTTTCACCAGCCGGGCCCCCCGCTGGGGCATGAAGGACAGGGCCGCCAGGGCCTCCTCCACCTTCTTGCCGGCGATGGGGCGGGTGAGCAGGCGCAGCTTGGTGGGCGACACCCGTAAATACTTGGCGCGGGCTTTGATCTCCATGGCTATTTCTTACCCACCTTGCTCTTGCGGTCCCCGGCGTGGCCGCCGAAGTGGCGGGTGGGGGCGAACTCCCCCAGTTTATGCCCCACCATGTTCTCGGTGACGTAGACCGGAATGAACTTCTTGCCGTTATGCACGGCTAAGGTCAGGCCCACAAACTCCGGAGTGATGGTGCTCCGCCGGGACCAGGTCTTGATGACCCGCCGGTCCTGGGTCTCCCGGGCGTTCAGCACCTTCCGGAGCAGGCAGTCCTGCACATACGGTCCCTTCTTCAGTGAACGGGCCACGACTCTTCCCTCTATTTCCGCCGTTTGATGATGTAACGGTCGCTTTCTTTCGGTTTTCTGGTCTTATACCCCTTGGTGGGCTTGCCCCAGGGGGTGCAGGGGTGCCGGCCCCCGGAGCTCTTGCCTTCGCCGCCCCCTAAGGGGTGGTCCACCGGGTTCATGGCCACGCCCCGGGTGTGGGGCCGCCGGCCCAGCCAGCGGGAGCGCCCGGCCTTGCCCAGGGAGATGTTTTCGTGCTCCACGTTGCTCACCTGCCCCACGGTGGCCTTGCAGGAGATGGGCACCATGCGCACCTCGCCGCTGGGGAGCTTCAGGTGGGCGTAGGTGCCCTCCTTGGCCATGAGCTGGGCATAGGAGCCGGCGGAGCGGGCCAGCTGCCCCCCTTTGCCGGGTTTGAGCTCCACATTGTGGATGAGGGTCCCCGCCGGGATGTTGGCTAAGGGCAGGGCGTTTCCCGGCTTGATGTCCGCCTCGGGGCTGGAGACCACCTCATCCCCCACCTTCAGGTCCACCGGCGCCAGGATATAGCGCTTCTCGCCGTCCCGGTAGTGCAAGAGCGCAATGCGGGCCGAGCGGTTGGGGTCGTATTCGATGGCCGCCACCTTGGCGGGCACCCCCACCTTGTCCCGCTTGAAATCGATGAGGCGGTAGAGGCGCTTGTGCCCCCCGCCCCGATGCCGGGCGGTGTTGCGGCCGTAGTTGTTGCGGCCGCCCTTTTTCCGAAGTGGCGCCAGCAGGCTCTTTTCCGGCTCCGTCTTGGTGATCTCGGCAAAGTCCGCCACCGTCTGGAAACGGCGTCCCGCCGAGGTGGGTTTGCGCTGTATCAGGGCCATGATCTGTCTTCCTTACTGGGCCTTCAGGGACCGCCGGCTCAGGGCCGTCCCCGGCCTGGTCGGGCTTCGGTCCGGCAGGCGGCTTCGTCTCACGCGCCCCTGCCCCCGGTCCCGCACTTAGATACCTTCAAAACCCTTGAGCTTCTCCCCCGGGGCCAGAGTCACGATGGCCTTCTTCCAGTCGGACTTGTAGCCCTCGGTGCGCCCCAGGCGCTTTTTCTTGCCCCGCATGCGGATGGTGTTGACCTTGAGCACCTTGACCTTGAAGATCTCTTCCACGGCCTTGCGGATCTCGATCTTGTTGGCGTCGGGGGCCACCTTCAGGGTGATCTTGTTCCCCGCTTCCTTCATCAGGTGCGTCTTTTCCGTGATGAGCGGACCCAGGATGAGGTGATGGGCTGCCTTCATGACGCCAACCTCGCTTCGATCTGCGCCACCGCGGGGGAGAGCACCACCAGGTGGTCATATTTCAGAATATCATAGACATTGAGCCCGGCGGTGGGCAGCACCTGGACCGACGGGAGATTGCGGGCCGACAGCTTCAGGGCCTCGTGCTCCCGGTCGGTGATCACCAGGGCCTTCTCCATCTCAAAGGTCTTCATGAGCTGGACGAAGTCCTTGGTCTTGGGCGTGGTGTAGGGGTAGTCCTCCAGGATCACCAGCTGCCCGTTGGCCAGCTTGCTGCTCAGGGCCATCTTCAGGGCCAGGCGCCGCACCTTCTTGGGGAGCGTGTAGTCATAGCTCCGGGGCTTGGGGCCGAAGACCGTGCCGCCGCCCCGCCACAAGGGGGAGCGGATGGAGCCCGCCCGGGCCCGGCCGGTGCCTTTCTGACGGTAGGGCTTGCGGCCGCCCCCGGAGACCTCCCCCCGGGTCTTGGTGCAGGCGGTGCCCGCCCGCCGCTTGGCCCGTTGCCAGGTCACCACCTCATGAAGGATGGGGGGATAGACCTCCACCCCGAAAATGTCGTCATTTAAGGTGAGTTCCCCCACCTTCTCCCGCTTGACGTTGTACACATCCACCACCGGCATGGCCTCACCCTGCCTTCCGGATAAAGACGATGCCCTGGCGGGGGCCGGGGATGGCGCCCTTCACCACCAGGAGATTGTCCTCGGGCCGGACGTCGATGACCTCCAGGTTCTTCACCGTCACCCGCTCGTTGCCCATATGGCCCGGGAGCTTTTTCCCCTTGATGACCCGGGAGGGGAAGGCGCTGGCGCCGATGGAGCCCGGGGCCCGGTGGTTCATGGAGCCGTGGCTCATGGGGCCCCGATGGAAGCCGTGGCGCTTCACCGTGCCCTGGAAGCCCTTGCCTTTGCTGGTGCCGGTGACCGTGACCCGCTCGCCGATGGCGAACTGCTCCACCGTCACTTCCTGGCCCTCCTCAAAGGCGCCGGCGTCCTCCACCCGCACTTCCCGGAGCACCTCAAAGGCGCTCTTGCTGCCGTGCTTCTCCAGGTGGCCCCGCTCCGGCTTGTTCACCTTGGCCAGGCTCTTGCGGGCAAACCCCAGTTGCACCGCCTCATAGCCGTCCTTGGCGGTCACTTTCTTTTGGACCACAAAGCAGGGGCCCGCCTCGATGACGGTGACCGGCACCGACTGGCCGTCCGCCTCAAAGATGCGGGTCATGCCGATTTTTCTGCCGATGATGCCGCCTAGCATCGCCTCTTCCCTTATCCGTGCACTCAGTCCCGGATTCCTTGGCCCACCGCCCACTCTCGTGGCGTCGGCCTCCCTCCGGAACGGGCCTTGTCGCCGTTAGACCCGGATCTCCACGTCCACCCCCGCGGCCAGGTCCAGCTTGCTGATGGCGTCCATGGTCTGCTGGGTGGGCTCCAGGATATCCAGGAGGCGTTTGTAGGTGCGGATCTCAAACTGCTCCCGGGATTTCTTGTCGATATGCGGCGAGCGGAGCACGCAGAACTTGTTGATCTCCGTGGGCAGCGGGATGGGCCCCGCCACCCGGGCCCCAGTGCTCCGGGCGGTCTCCACAATGTCCTGCACCGCCTTATCCAGGAGCTTGTGGTCGTAGGACCGCAAGCGGATGCGAATCTTGGGAGCAATCATGGTCCGTCCTATTCAATGATCTCGGTGATGACGCCGGCGCCCACGGTGCGGCCGCCCTCCCGGATGGCAAATCTAAGCTCCTTCTCCAGGGCCACCGGGGTGATGAGGTGCACCGTCAGGGAGACATTGTCCCCCGGCATCACCATCTCCACCCCTTCAGGCAGCGTCACCACCCCCGTCACGTCCGTGGTGCGCAGGTAAAACTGCGGCCGATAGCCGCTGAAAAACGGCGTGTGCCGCCCACCTTCCTCCTTGGTGAGCACATACACCTCGGCCTTGAACTTGGTGTGCGGCGTGATGGACCCGGGCTTGGCCACCACCTGGCCCCGCTCCACCTCGTCCTTCTTGATGCCCCGGAGCAAAAGCCCCACGTTGTCCCCCGCCTGGCCCACATCCAAAATCTTGCGGAACATCTCCACCCCGGTCACCACCGTCTTCTGGGTGGGGCCAAAGCCCACAATCTCCACCTCGTCCCCCACCTTGATGGTGCCCCGCTCCACCCGGCCGGTCACCACCGTGCCCCGGCCCGAAATGGAAAAGACGTCCTCAATGGGCATCAAAAACGGCTTGTCAATGGCCCGCACCGGCTCCGGAATATAGGTGTCCAAGGCCTCCATGAGCTCAAAGATGGGACGGGCCTCGGGCGAGTCCGGATCGTCGCTCTCCAGGGCTTTGAGGGCGCTCCCCCGGATGATGGGGATCTCATCCCCCGGAAAGCCGTACTTGGAGAGGAGCTCCCGCAGTTCCAGCTCCACCAGCTCGATGAGCTCCGGGTCGTCCACCATGTCCACCTTGTTCAGAAAGACGACAATGTAGGGCACCCCCACCTGCCGGGCCAAGAGGATGTGCTCCCGGGTCTGGGGCATGGGGCCGTCGTCCGCCCCCACCACCAGAATGGCCCCGTCCATCTGGGCCGCGCCGGTGATCATGTTCTTGATGTAGTCGGCGTGCCCCGGACAGTCCACATGGGCATAGTGGCGCTTGTCCGTCTCATACTCCACGTGCGCCAGGGCGATGGTGATGCCCCGCTCTTTCTCCTCCGGCGCCTTGTCGATCTGATCAAAGGGGACATACGCCGCCTTCCCCTTCTTGGCCAGATGCTTGGTGATGGCCGCCGTCAACGTCGTCTTGCCATGGTCGATGTGCCCAATCGTCCCCACATTCACGTGCGGCTTGGTGCGCTCAAACTTCTTCTTGGCCATGAAAGATCCTCCAGGTTGTCCGGGTCAGGCGTGGGCCTGGCGCCGTCCCAATATCTCTTCCGCCAGGTTTGCAGAAACCGGCTCGTAATGATCAAACTGCATGGTGAAGGTGGCCCGGCCCTGGGTGGCGCTCCTCAGCACCGTGGCGTAGCCGAACATGGTGGCCAGGGGCACCATGGCGGAGATCACCTGGGTGTTGCCCCGGCTCTCCATGCCGGTGATGCGGCCCCGGCGGGCGTTGAGCTCACCCATGACCTCGCCCACGAACTCCTCCGGGGTCACCACCTCCAGGGCCATGATGGGCTCCAGGAGCACCGGCCGGGCTTTCAGCGCCGCCTCCTTGAAGGCCATGGAGCCGGCGATCTGGAAGGCCCGCTCCGAGGAGTCCACTTCGTGGTAGGAGCCGTCCACCAGGCGCACCACAATATCCACCATGGGATAGCCCAAAACGCCGGTGGCCGCCGCCTCCCTGACACCCTTTTCCACCGCCGGGATGAACTCCTTGGGGATGACGCCGCCCACGATCTTGTTTTCGAAGACCACGTCGCTCCCCGCGGGCAGAGGCTCCACCTCCAGCCAGACATGCCCGTACTGGCCCCGGCCGCCGCTTTGGCGCACGAAGCGGCCTTCGGCCCGGGCAAACTCGGTGACCGTTTCCCGGTAGGAGACCTGGGGGCGGCCCACCCGGGCATCCACCTTGAACTCTCGGGTGAGGCGGTCCACGATGATCTCCAGGTGCAGCTCGCCCATGCCGGAGATCAGGGTCTCGCCGGTGTCCGGGTCGGTCTTCACCCTAAAGGAGGGGTCCTCGGCGGCGATCTTGGCCAAGGCCAGCCCCAATTTATCCTGGTCCGCCTTGGTCTTGGGCTCGATGGCGATGTCGATCACCGGCTGGGGGATGTAGAGGGCCTCCAGGGTGATGGGCCGCCGCTCGTCGCACAGGGTGTCGCCGGTGGTGGTGTTCTTGAGGCCCACCGCGGCCACAATGTCCCCGGCGTAAGCCGCGTCGATCTCCTCCCGCTTGTTGGCGTGCATCTTCAAGAGCCGGCCGATGCGCTCCTTCACCCCCTTGGTGGCGTTCAGCACCGCACTGCCCGAGGTGAGCACCCCGGAATAGATGCGCAGGAAGGTGAGCTGGCCCACATAGGGGTCGGAGAGGAGCTTGAAGGCCAGGGCCGCCAAGGGCTCATCGTCCCCAGGCAGACGCTCCGCCACCTCGCCTTTGGGATTGAGGCCCTTGACCGGGGGCTTGTCCAGGGGCGAGGGGAGGTAGTCCACCACCGCATCCAGGAGCGGCTGCACGCCTTTGTTTTTGAAGGCGGAACCCAAAAGCACCGGCACCAGGTGCAGCTCCACGGTGGCCCGGCGCAACACCTCCTTGATTTTGGCCTCGGAGACCGGCTCATCGGAGAGATACGCCTCCATGAGCTCGTCGTCGTACTCCGCCAGGGCCTCCAGCAACCGGTTGCGCCATTCCTTGGCCTCGGCGGCCAGGGCGGCGGGAATGTCGCTCACCTCCACCTTGAGTCCCAGGCTGGCCTCATCGAAGACGTAGGCCTTCTGGGTGATGAGGTCCACCACCCCTTTGAAGGCCGCCTCCTCGCCCAGGGGAAGCTGCAGGAGCACCGGCTTGGCGTTGAGGCGCTCCACCATCATCTTCAGGCAGCGGCGGAAATCGGCCCCCACCCGGTCCATCTTGTTGATGAAGGCAAGCCGCGGCACGCCGTAGCGGTCCGCCTGGCGCCAGACGGTTTCGGATTGGGGCTCCACGCCGGCCACGGCGTCAAAGACCGCCACCACCCCGTCCAGGACGCGCAAGGAGCGCTCCACCTCGATGGTGAAGTCCACGTGGCCCGGCGTGTCGATGATGTTGATGCGATGGTCCCGCCAGAAGCAGGTGGTGGCGGCGGAGGTGATGGTGATGCCCCGCTCCTGCTCCTGGACCATCCAGTCCATGGTGGCCTGGCCGTCGTGCACCTCTCCCAGACGGTGGGTCACTCCGGTGTAAAAGAGGACCCGCTCCGTGGTGGTGGTCTTCCCGGCGTCGATATGGGCCATGAAACCGATGTTCCTGACCCGGCTAAGTGGGGTGGTTCTGGGCACTTTTCCTTACCAGCGATAGTGGGCGAAGGCCTTGTTGGCCTCGGCCATCTTATGCGTATCTTCCCGTTTTTTGATGGCGCCGCCCTTGTTTTGGGCCGCGTCTAAAAATTCTCCGGCCAGTTTGGCCTCCATGGATTTCTCCCCCCGGGCCTTGGCGTAGCTGATGAGCCAGCGGATGGCCAGGGAGATGCGCCGGTCCTGACGGACCTCCACCGGCACCTGATAGGTGGCGCCGCCCACCCGCCGGGACTTCACCTCGATCAAGGGCTTGACGTTGTCCATGGCTTGGTGGAAGAGCTTCAAGGGGTCTTCCTTGGTGCGCTGGGCCATGATGTCCAGGGCATTGTAAAAAATGCGCTGGGCCACGGACTTCTTGCCCCGCCGCATGAGGCCGTTGATGAAGCGGCTCACCAGCGGATCATTGTATTTCAGGTCTGGGGGGATGGGTCGTTTGACCACTCCGCCTTTTCTCGGCATCGCCTGACTCCCTGGGGGATGTCTCGGGGGAGTGGGCCTTAAGGGCGATGGCGCCGGGCGCCCCCCTTCAGGCCCCCCTCCCCCCTTAATATCACTTGGGCCGCTTGGCCCCGTATTTGGACCGGCCCCGGCGGCGGTCCTGGACCCCGGAGGCGTCCAGGGTGCCCCGGATGACGTGGTAGCGCACCCCGGGCAGGTCCTTGACCCGGCCGCCCCGGATAAGCACCACCGAGTGCTCCTGCAGGTTGTGCCCCACCCCCGGAATGTAGGTGGTCACCTCAATGCCGTTGGTGAGGCGCACCCGGGCCACCTTGCGCAAAGCCGAATTGGGCTTTTTGGGCGTGGTGGTATAGACCCGGACACACACCCCCCGCTTCTGGGGGCAGCTCTGCAGGGCCGGGGAGGCCGTGCGGCTCTTGATTTTCTGGCGGCCCTTGCGGACCAGTTGGTTGATGGTCGGCATCGTCTCTCCTGCTCGCGGCACAAAACCTAGTATGTGTAAAGGTTTTGTAAGACTTTGTCAAGCCCCTTCTTCCCGGGGGGTGAGCTCCTCGGCGGCGGCCACCGGCGGCAGCGCCTCCGGCGTGGGCAGAGAGGGCTCCTCCTCCGGCAGGGCCGGCGGGCTCTCCTCGCCGGGGATGGCGATGGTCAGCTCCCGATAGACCGGCAGGCCGGTGCCCGCGGGGATGAGGCGCCCCATGATGACGTTTTCCTTGAGACCCCTTAAATAATCCACCTTGCCCTGCACCGAGGCGTCGGCCAGCACCTTGGTGGTCTCCTGGAAGGAGGCGGCGGAGATCCAGCTGTCGGTGGTCAGGGAGGCCTTGGTGATGCCCAACAGCAGGGGCTCCGCAGTGGCGGGGCGCTTGCCCTCGGCCATCACCTTTTCGTTTTTCTCCTCAAAGACCCACTTCTCCACCTGCTCCCCGATGAGGAAGTCGGTGTCGCCGGGGTCCACCACCTTCACCCTTCTCAGCATCTGGCGGACGATGACCTCGATGTGCTTGTCGTTGATCTTGACGCCCTGGAGGCGGTAGACCTCCTGCACCTCGTCCACCAGGTAGCGGGCCAGGTCCTTGAGGCCCCGGATGTTCAGGATGTCATGGGGATTGGCGGAGCCGTCCATCAGGGGGTCGCCGGCCTTGACGTAATCCCCTTCCTGCACCGCCACGTGCTTGCCCTTGGGGATGAGATACTCCTTGGGCTTGCCCACCTCGGGGGTGACGATGATCTTGCGCTTGCCCTTGATGTGCTTGCCGAAGGACACCACCCCGGAGATCTCGCTGATGATGGCGGTCTCCTTGGGCTTGCGCACCTCGAAGAGCTCCGCCACCCGGGGCAGGCCGCCGGTGATGTCCTTGGTCTTCATGGTCTCCCGGGGGATCTTGGCGATGACGTCGCCGGGGAAGACCTGATCCCCTTCGTTGACCATGAGGATGGCGCCCACGGGCATGAAGTAGCGGGCATAGGCCGGGGAGCCGGGGATGCGGGCGGTCTCGCCGGTTTCATCCTTCACCGAGATGCGGGGCCTCAAGTCCGGGTCCTTGCTCTCGATGATGAGGCGGGAGACCTTGCCGGTCACCGGGTCCACCCGTTCCTGCAGGGCCTCCAGGATGTCCCCGAACTTGATGGTGCCGCCCACCTCGGTGAGGATGGGGTTGGTGAAGGGATCCCACTCCGCCAGCTCCTGGCCGGGCTGCACTGCCTGGTTCTCCCGCACCTTGATGATGGCGCCGTAGGTGAGGGGGAAGCGCTCCCGCTCGATGCCCTTGTCGCTGACGATGACCAGCTCGCCCTGGCGGGAGAGGTTCACCAGCTCGCCGTGGCGGTTCTCCACGTAGCGCACGTGGTCGAAGCGCACCCGGCCCGGCACCCGGGCCACGTGGCGGCTCTGCTCCGCCCGGCGGGAGGCGGTGCCGCCGATGTGGAAGGTGCGCATGGTGAGCTGGGTGCCCGGCTCGCCGATGGACTGGGCCGCCAGGATGCCGATGGCCTCACCGATGTTCACCTGGGTGCCGTGGGCCAGGTCCCGGCCGTAGCACTTGGCGCACACCCCCCAGCGGGTCTGGCAGGTGAGCACACTTCTGATCTCCACCTTCTCGATGCCGGCGTCCTCGATGCGCTGGGCCGCGTCCTCGTCGATCTCCTCGTTGGCCTTGACGATGATCTCGCCGGTGTGGGGATCCACGATGTCATCCAGGGCGGTGCGCCCCAGGATGCGGTCCTTCACCCGCTCGATGATCTCGCCGCCCTCCACCAGGGGCGTGACATAGATGCCGTCGATGGTGCCGCAGTCCAGCTCGCTGATCACCGCGTCCTGGGCCACGTCCACCAGCCGCCGGGTGAGATAACCGGAGTTGGCGGTCTTCAGCGCCGTGTCCGCCAGACCCTTGCGGGCGCCGTGGGTGGAGATGAAGTACTGCAGGACCGACAGGCCCTCCCGGAAGTTGGCGGTGATGGGGGTCTCGATGATCTCGCCGGAGGGCTTGGCCATCAGGCCCCGCATGCCCGCCAGCTGGCGCATCTGGTCCTTGCTGCCCCGGGCGCCGGAGTCCGCCATCATGAAGATGGGGTTGAAGCTCACCACCTCTTCCTGGTGGAGGATGGTCTGGCCGGGATTGTCAGGGTCGGGCTCCTCCACGTTGATGATCTCCCGGCTCATCTCCTCCATCATCCGGGCCGCCACCTCGTCGGTGGCCTTGGCCCAGATGTCCACCACCTTGTTGTATTTTTCGCCCTCGGTAATGATACCTTCCTGGTACTGCTCCTCCACCTGGTGCACTTCGCTCATGGCCCGGTTGAGGATCTCCGCCTTCTGGGCCGGGATCACCATGTCTTTGATGGAAATGGAGATCCCCGCCTTGGTGGCGTACTGGTAGCCCAGGTTTTTCAGGCGGTCCGCCAACAGCACCGTCTGCTTGATGCCGCACTTGCGGTAGGCGTGGGCGATGAGCTTGCGCACCTCCCGCTTGGTCATGACGGTGTTCACCATCTCAAAGGGGAGGCCCTTGGGGAGGATCTCGTAGAGCAGCACCCGGCCCACGGTGGTCTCGTAGATCTTGCCGCCCAGGCGCACCGGGATACGGGCCTGGAGATGCACCTCGCCCTGGTCGTAGGCCACCCGGACCTCCTCCGGCGAGGCGAAGGGCAGGGGCTTCTTGCCGTTTTTGGCCACCCGCTCCCCTTTGGCAAAGGGGCGCTCCCGGGTGAGGTAGTAGAGCCCCAGGACGATGTCCTGGGTGGGCACGATGATGGGATCGCCGTTGGCGGGCGAGAGGATGTTGTTGGTGGACATCATCAGGGCCCGGGCCTCGATCTGGCTCTCGATGGACAGCGGCACATGCACCGCCATCTGGTCGCCGTCGAAGTCGGCATTGAAAGCGGTGCACACCAACGGATGCAGCTGGATGGCCTTGCCCTCGATGAGGATGGGCTCAAAGGCCTGGATGCCCAGGCGGTGCAGGGTGGGGGCCCGGTTCAAGAGCACCGCGTGCTCTTTCACCACTTCGTCCAGGATGTCCCAGACCTCCGGGGTCTCCTTGTCCACCAGCTTCTTGGCCGCCTTGATGGTGGTGGCGTGGCCCTTGGCCACCAGCTTGTGGAAGATGAAGGGCTTGAAGAGCTCCAGGGCCATTTGCTTGGGGAGCCCGCACTGGTGCAGCTTCAGCTCCGGCCCGATGACGATGACCGAGCGGCCGGAGTAGTCCACCCGCTTGCCCAGGAGGTTCTGGCGGAAGCGCCCCTGTTTGCCCTTGAGCATGTCGGAGAGGGACTTCAAGGGGCGCTTGTTGGGCCCGGTGATGGTACGGCCCCGGCGGCCATTCTCAAAGAGGACGTCCACCGCCTCCTGGAGCATGCGCTTTTCGTTGCGGATGATGATATCCGGGGCGTTGAGCTCCAGGAGCCTTTTTAAGCGGTTGTTGCGGTTGATGACCCGCCGGTAGAGGTCATTCAGGTCGCTGGTGGCGAAGCGGCCGCCGTCCAGGTGCACCAAAGGCCGCAGATCCGGCGGCAGTACCGGGATGACCTCCAGGACCATCCACTCGGGGCGCTGTCCGGATTCCCTCAAGGCGTCGATGATCTTCAGGCGCTTGCCCAGCTTCTTGCGCTTGGCGTCGGAGCTGGTCTTGGCCATCTCCGCCCGCACTTCCTGGCTCAGGGCGTCCAGGTCCAGGGCCTTGAGGAGGTCCCGGATGGCCTCGGCGCCCATGCCCGCCTGGAAGCGGTCCCCGAACTCCTCCTTGAGCTGGCGGTAGCGCTCCTCGGTGAGGAGCTGGCACTTGGCCAGTTGGGGGACATCCCCGGGGTCCACCACCACATAGGCTTCAAAGTAGAGGATCTTCTCCAGGTCCTTGAGGGTGAGGTCCAGGAGGTTACCGATCTTGCTGGGGAGGCTTTTCAGAAACCAGATGTGCACCACCGGGCTGGCCAGATCGATGTGGCCCATGCGCTCCCGCCGCACCTTGGACTGGATCACCTCCACGCCGCATTTCTCGCAGGTGATGCCCCGGTGCTTCATGCGCTTGTATTTGCCGCAGTTGCACTCGTAGTCCTTGGCCGGGCCGAAGATTTTGGCGCAGAAGAGCCCGTCCCGTTCCGGCTTGAAGGTGCGGTAGTTGATGGTCTCCGGCTTCTTCACCTCGCCGTGGGACCAAGAGCGGATCATCTCCGGGGAGGCCAATGACAGGCGCACCGCCTCAATGGAGAGGGGATCCTCCGGCGGGGCGAAGTAGCTGTTCAGGTCTCCCAGTTTCACGTCGCGGGGCTTGTCCTGCATACTCATTCCTTGGAGGGCTTCTCCTTCTTCAAGAGCTCCACGTTGAGGGCCAGGCTCTTGAGCTCCCGGACCAGGACGTTGAAGGATTCGGGCAGGCCCGCCTCCAGATCGTATTCGCCCTTGAAGATCTTTTCATACATGCGGGTGCGGCCGGCCACGTCGTCGCTCTTCACCGTGAGGAATTCCTGCAGGGTGTAGGCGGCGCCGTAGGCCTCCAGAGCCCAGACCTCCATCTCCCCCAGCCGCTGGCCACCGAACTGGGCCTTGCCGCCCAGGGGCTGCTGAGTGACCAGGGAGTAGGGCCCGATGGAGCGGGCGTGGATCTTGTCCGCCACCAGGTGATGCAGTTTCATCATGTACATGATGCCCACGGTGACGTCCCGGTCGAATTCCTCCCCGGTGCGGCCGTCCCGCAGGCGCGCCTGGCCGCCGATGGGCAGGCCCGCCTCCGCCAGGCAGGCCCGCACCTCCTCCTCGCTGGCGCCGTCGAACACCGGCGTGGCCATGAAGATGCCCTGGCGGTAGTGGCGGTTCCAGATCTCCCGGAGCTCCTCGTAGTCCGCGGCGTCGATCTCCGCGGCCACTTCCGGGTCGTTGAGGATGCGCTTCATACGGGCCTTCACCGCCTCGGGGGAGTAGTAGCGGTCCAGCATCTCCCCGATCTGCTTGCCCAGCTCATAGGACGCCCAGCCCAGGTGGGTCTCCATCACCTGGCCCACGTTCATGCGGGAGGGCACCCCCAGGGGGTTCAGGACGATATCCACCGGCGTGCCGTCGGCGAAGTAGGGCATGTCCTCTTCCGGCATGATGCGGGAGACCACGCCTTTGTTGCCGTGGCGGCCGGCCATCTTGTCCCCCACCGAGAGCTTGCGCTTCATGGCGATGAAGACCTTCACCTTCTTGATCACCCCGGGAGGGAGCTCATCCACTTTGCGCAGCCGGGAGAGCTTGGCCTCAAAGACCATGTTCACCAGGTGGAGCTGCTCCTGGTAGCGGTCCAAAAGGTCGTCCACCTGGTCCTCCAGGCCCGCCTCCTGGAAGGAGACGTGGCGCCAGAACTCCAGGGGCTGCTTCTTCACCAGCTCCGGGGGCACCGCGGCGCCTTTTTCCAGCAGCGTGGTGCCTTTGACCTCGTCCTCGATGCTCTCCGCCACCTTCTTGCCCACCACCAGCTCCGACAGCTTCTGGCGGTAGCTCTGGGTGATGATGGCGATCTCGTCGGCCTGGTCCTTCTGGAGCTTGGCCACCGCCTCGTCTTCGATGGAGCGGCTGCGGTCGTCCTTTTCCACGCCCTTGCGGGAGAAGACCCGGGCGTCAATGACCACGCCCTCGATCCCCGGCGGGACCCTCAGCGAGGTGTCCTTGACGTCGCCGGCCTTCTCGCCGAAGATGGCCCTGAGGAGCTTTTCTTCCGGGGTGAGCTGGGTCTCGCCCTTGGGGGTGATCTTGCCCACCAGGATGTCCCCGGGCCTGACCTCGGCGCCGATGCGGATGATGCCGGATTCGTCCAGGTTTTTCAGGGCGTCTTCGCCCACGTTGGGGATGTCCCGGGTGATGTCCTCTTTCCCCAGCTTGGTGTCCCGGGCCATCACCTCGAATTCCTCGATGTGGATGCTGGTGAAGACATCCTCCTTCACCAGGCGCTCGCTCACCAGGATGGAGTCCTCAAAGTTGTAGCCGCCCCAGGGCATGAAGGCCACCATGACGTTCTTGCCCAGGGCCAGTTCCCCCAGCTGGGTGGCGGGGCCGTCGGCGATGATCTGGCCGGCCTCCACCACGTCCCCCCGGCGCACGATGGGCCGCTGGTTGTAGCAGGTGTTCTGGTTGGTGCGCTGGAATTTGGTGAGCTTGTAGATGTCCACCGGCGATTCGCCGCTGCCGTTGCCGTCCGCGGCCCGGATGACGATGCGGGTGGCGTCCACGTCCTCCACCACCCCGGCCCGCTTGGCCACGATGGTGACCCCGGAATCCCGGGCCACCACCCCTTCCATGCCGGTGCCGATGATGGGGGCGGAGGCGGTGAGGAGCGGCACCGCCTGGCGCTGCATGTTGGAGCCCATGAGCGCCCGGTTGGCGTCGTCGTGCTCCAGGAAAGGGATGAGGGAGGCGGCCACGCTCACCAACTGGCTGGGGGAGACGTCCATGTAGTCCACCTCGCTGGGCGGCACCATGACGTACTGGCCGCTGATGCGGGCCTCCACCCGCTCGTCCAGGAAGCGGCCCTCGGCGTCCAGCCGGGCGTTGGCCTGGGCGATGACCTTGCCCTCCTCGTCCAGGGCGGAGAGGTAGCGCACCTCCCGGGTCACCCGGGTCTCCACCTTGTCCCCCACCTTGACCTTCTCCACCACCCGGTACGGCGTCTCGATGAAGCCGAACTCATTCACCCGGGCATAGGTGGACAAAGAGACGATGAGCCCGATGTTGGGACCTTCCGGCGTCTCAATGGGGCAGATGCGGCCGTAATGGGTGGGATGCACGTCCCGGACCTCGAAACCGGCCCGCTCCCGGGTGAGCCCACCCGGCCCCAGGGCGCTCAGCCGCCGCTTGTGGGTGATCTCGGAGAGCGGGTTGGTCTGGTCCATGAATTGGGAAAGCTGGCTCGTCCCGAAAAACTCCTTGATCACCGCCTGCACCGGCTTGGCGTTGATGAGGTCGTGGGGCATCAGGGTGTCCAGGTCCTGGATGGCCATGCGCTCCTTGACGGCCCGCTCCATCCTCACCAGCCCCACCCGGAACTGGTTTTCCAGGAGCTCGCCCACGGCCCTGACCCGGCGGTTCCCCAGGTGGTCGATGTCATCCACCGGCCCTTCCCGGTCCTTCTGGAGGATGAGCTCCTTGACCGCCCGCAGAATATCCTCGGGCACCAGGGTGGTCTGCTCCAGGGGCAAGTACTCCCCGGGCTTCCGCAGCTTCAGGTCCAGCTTCAGCCGACCCACGGGGGAGAGATCGTAATACTCCGGATTGAAAAAGAGGTTGTGGAAGAAGGTGGTGGCCACCTCTTCGTTGGGGCGGTTACTGGGCCTGAGGCGCCGGTAGATCTCTAAGATGGCCTCCCGCATGCCCTCGGTCTTGTCCGCCAGGAGGGTGTTCCGGAGGCTGGGGCTGACGGTGATGTTGTCAATGTAAAGGAGGTCCAGCTCCCTCACGCCCCGCTCCTTGAGGAGCTCCAGCTTGTCGGCGGTCAGGTCCTCGTTGCACTTCACCAGGACCTCGCCGGTCTCCGGGTCCAGGATGTCGTGGGCCGCCACCTTGCCCAGGAGATATTCCGGGCTTTCCGGCAGATATTCCACCCCTGCCTTTTTCAGTTTGGCCAGGGAGGTCTGGGTCACCCGGCGCATCCGCCGGATGAGGACCTCCCCGGTCTTGGGGTCCACGATGTCGGTGGGCGCACTCTTGTCCAGGAGCATCTCCGGGATGAGCTTGCGCTTCACCGTGTCGCCGTCGAAAAAGACCTTCTCGGTGTCGTAGAAGTAGTTCAGGAGAAACTCGGTGGAATAACCCAGGGCCTTGAGGAGAATGGTGACCGGGAACTTGCGCCGCCGGTCGATGCGCACATACAGAATATCCTTGGGGTCGAACTCGAAGTCGATCCAGGAGCCCCGCAAGGGGATGAGCCGGGCGGAGTAGATGATCTTGCCGGAGGAGTGGATCTTGGCCCGGTCATGGTCGATGAACAGGCCCGGCGAGCGGTGCAGCTGGCTCACCACCACCCTTTCGGTGCCGTTGATGATGAAGGTGCCGTGCTCGGTCATCAACGGCAGGGTGCCGAAATAGATTTCCTGCTCCTTGATGTCCCGGATGGGGGCCGGCTTGGTTTCGCCCGGCTCATAGACCACCAGGCGCACCCGGATCTTCATGGGGACTTCATAGGTCATGCCCCGCTGCAGACATTCGTCGATGTCGTACTTGGGGTCCCCCAGGGTATAGTCCACAAACTCCAGGGAGCAGGCGCCGCTGAAGTCCTTGATGGGGAAGACGCTCTTGAACACCCCCTGGAGCCCGTAATTCTGCCGGAGCTCCGGGGGGGTGTCCTTTTGCAGGAAACGGGCATAGGACTCCCGCTGCATCTCGATGAGATTGGAGATGTCCACCACCCGCTCGATTTTGCCGAAACTCTTGCGGTAGAGCTTCAGGGGCGATAAGGCTTTGGCCATGGGTACTCCTTATGTGGCTGGCCCGGGCGACTACTTGATCTCGACGGTGGCTCCCTGCGCTTCCAGTTTCTTCTTGATCTCCTCGGCCTCCGCCTTGGAGATGCCTTCCTTGATGACATAGGGGGCGCTTTCCACCGCCTCTTTGGCCTCCTTGAGGCCCAGGTTGGTGATGGCCCGGACTTCCTTGATCACCTGGATCTTGTTGGCGCCGGCGGCGGTGAGGACCACATCGAACTCGGTCTTTTCCTCCACCGGGGCGGCGGCTGCGGCGGCCGCGGGCTGGGCTACGGCGGCCATGGCCACCGGAGCGGCGGCGGTGACGCCGAACTTCTCTTCCAGCTCCTTGATGAGCTGGGAGAGCTCCAGGACCGTCATGTTGGCCAGGGCATCAATGATTTCGCTGCGGGAAATGGACATCGTCTCCTCCTTCAATGCACGGGGCTGCCCACAGCAGCCACGGGGGTGCGGATACATTGACGACCGGGGCAGCCCCGGCCGGAATTCTCGCTCTTCGGCAAGGCTAGCCCTCGACAGATTCGCCGCCGGCCTCGCCGCCTTCTTTCTTCTCCTTGAGGGCCGTGAGCACGTTCATCAGGTTGCGGATGACCCCGGCCAGGACATTCACCAGGCCCTGGGGGACGCTCTGCAGGGTCCCCAAAAGCTGGGCCAAAAGCACCTCGCGGCCCGGCAGCTTGGAGAGGGCCTCCACCTCGGCGGCGCTCAAGACCTGCCCTTCCAGGACGCCCACCTTGATCTTGAAGAACTGGGGCTTGTCCTGGGCGAATTTCACCAGGAGCTTGGCCAGATTCACCGGGTCCCCGAAACCCAGGGCCACGGCGTTGGGGCCGGTGATGCGGTCGCTGATCGGGGCCAGCACCGTGTCCGCGGTGGCCGCCCGCCGGAGCAGGGTGTTTTTGGCCACCTTGAGCTCGCCCTCCGCCTCCCGCACCTGGCGCCGGAGACGCGTGAGATCCTCCACCTTGAGGCCGGAAAAATCGGCCAACACCGTCATGCGGGCCCGGGCGGCCTTTTCATGCAGCTCCTCGACCAGCTTGGCCTTCTTTTCGATCTGGGGTTTCAGCACGTTTGGGCCTCCTTTAGGACAACAGCCGCACCAGGTTCTTCACATCCGCGGTGTCCACCGGCACCCCGGGCCCCATGGTGGTGGACAGGTGGATGCTCTTCAGATAGGTGCCCTTGCTGGTGGCGGGCTTGAGGCGGATGAGGGTGTCCATGAAAGCCGCCAGGTTCTGCAAGAGCTTATCGGGCCCGAAGGAGACCTTGCCCATGGGGGCGTGCACCACCCCGGCCCGGTCCACCCGGAACTCCACCTTGCCGCCCTTGAGCTCCTTGACGGCCTTGGCCACGTCAAAGGTGACGGTGCCCACCTTGGCGTTGGGCATCAGCCCCCGGGGGCCCAGGATCTTGCCGATCTTGCCCACTGCGCCCATAAGGTCGGGGGTGGCCACCGCCTTGTCGAACTCCATCCAGCCGCCCTGGATCTTGGCGATGAGGTCCTCGGCGCCCACGTAGTCGGCGCCGGCGTCCTTGGCTTCCTGCTCTTTCTCGCCCTTGGCGAAGACCAGGACCCTGACGGTTTTGCCCAGCCCGTGGGGGAGCACCACTGCGCCCCGCACCATCTGGTCGGCGTGCCGGGGATTGACCCCCAGGACCACCGCGGCCTCCAGGGTTTCGTCGAATTTGGCGCTGGCGGTCTGAAGCGCCAGGTTGACAGCCTCCGGGAAGGTGTAGCGCCGGCCGGGTTCAATCTTGGCCGCCACCTCCCGATAGCGTTTGCCATGTTTGGGCATGATGCGCTCCTCACCCTTCCACGATGTCGATGCCCATGCTCCGGGCGGTGCCCGCAATGGTGCGCATGGCCATGTCCAGGTCCGTGGTGTTCAGATCCGGCAGCTTCTGCTTGGCGATCTCCTGAAGCTGCGTGCGGGTGATGCTCCCCACCTTGGCCCGGTTGGGCTCCTTGGAGCCCGAGGCCACCTGGGCCGCCTGCTTCAGGAGCACGCTGGCCGGGGGTGTCTTGGTGACAAAGGTGAAGGAGCGGTCGCTGTACACCGTGATGAGCACCGGGATGATGGTGCCTTCCTGTCCGGCGGTGCGGGCGTTGTAGCTCTTGACGAACTCCATGATGTTGACCCCGTGCTGGCCCAGGGCCGGGCCCACGGGGGGCGACGGGCTGGCCTGGCCCGCCGGGAGCTGCAATTTGATCTGCGCCACCACTTTTTTGGCCATTTATGGGCTCCTTGATTTAAGCTTACAAATTTTGATTCTCTAATTCTAAAAATCTTTAAGGCCTAGGAAGTTTATAACGGATGACCAAATTCATTCTTAAACCACTGTCACCCTCTGGCAGTTGCAATATTTCATCGCCATGGCGACAATTCAAATTGCTATACATTACCCCACAACACACAACGATTCTGCTATCTTTTCCCATCACTCCGCCTGAATCTTTGTGCAAATCTCCCGATCTAACGTCTAAGAAAGGCTCGTTCAGGGATATGGCTTCTTTAAACTGCCTAAGTAATTCTTTCTTAAAATCAGAGGCATTGGGAGGCATAAAACCCCACAATGAGTCCCTCTTTCCAGAGTGAGTTCTTCTTTATATCTTCTCCAGCTGGGTGAACTCCAGCTCCACGGGGGTGGGGCGCCCGAAGACGCTGATCATCACCTTCACCCGGCCCCGGTCCGCCTTGACCTCGTCCACCACCCCGGTGAAATTGGTGAAGGGTCCTTCGGTGACCTGCACCTTGTCCCCGGGCTCAAACTGGATCTTGGGCTTGGGCTTGGCGATGCCCTCCTGGATCTGGGCCAGGATCTTTTCCGCCTCCTCCTCGGGGATGGCCACCGGCTCGGTCTTGGAGCCCACAAAGCCCGTCACTTTGGGGGTGTCCTTCACCAGGTGCCAGGTGTCGTCGGTGAGCTCCATGCGCACCAGGACGTAGCCGGGATAGAACTTGCGGGAGGTCACCCGGCGCTGGCCCTTCACCATCTCCTCCACCATCTCGGTGGGCACCACCACCTCGGTAATGAGGTGGCTCAGGCCATGGGCTTTGGCCCGCTCCAGGATGGCGGTCTTCACCTTCTGCTCAAAGCCCGAATAGGTGTGGATGATGTACCACTTCTGGCTCACGTGCCGATAACCTCACATCCCCGGCGTCAGCGGATAAAAGTCCTGACCAGGCGGGCCAGCCCGAAGTCCACCAGCCCCAGGAAGGTGGAGATGACCACCACCAGAAAGAGCACGATGGCGGTGGTGCCCAGGGTCTCCCGGCGCTCCGGCCAGGTCACTTTCCTGAGCTCCTGCAGGGCCTCCCGCAAAAACTGGCGGGCGTTCTGGTACCACTCCCCCACCGCCGGCAGCTTGGCCCGCCAGGAGACCCGGGGCTTGGCCGGGCGGATCTTCACCACCTGGGCCCCGCCCTCTTTGCCTTTCACCTTGTTTTTCTTCATAAAATGCCTGCCTCAGCGGCTCACCGGGTCCACGACACGGCGGGGCCGCCTCTTCGGCCCGCCGAAAAGGGGTCGCGCCGCCCACCCCGTGCCCCGGCACGAGGCGTCGCCCTCGGTTGCGGTTCTCCTGGGAAAGCTTCCCGGCAAGCGGTCCTGTCCCGGTGGGTATCCCGTGTGGTTGGGCCCGATACCAGAGGTGTGGCAGGCCAGGAGGGATTCGAACCCCCATCCCCCGGTTTTGGAGACCGGTGCTCTAGCCGTTCGAGCTACTGGCCTGTATGCCGCTGCTATTTGGTCTCCCGGTGCTCGGTATGGGTCCGACAGAACGGGCAATATTTTCTGAAGGACAAGCGGTCCGGCGTGCGCCGTTTGTTCTTGGTGGTCGTGTAATTCCGGCGTTTGCAGGTCCCGCAGGCCAAGGTCACAATCTCCCTCATGGCGGTTCTAACCCTGCCTTATTCAATGATCTCGGTGATGACGCCGGCGCCCACGGTGCGGCCGCCCTCCCGGATGGCAAATCTAAGCTCCTTCTCCAGGGCCACCGGGGTGATGAGGTGCACCGTCAGGGAGACATTGTCCCCCGGCATCACCATCTCCACCCCTTCAGGCAGCGTCACCACCCCCGTCACGTCCGTGGTGCGCAGGTAAAACTGCGGCCGATAGCCGCTGAAAAACGGCGTGTGCCGCCCACCTTCCTCCTTGGTGAGCACATACACCTCGGCCTTGAACTTGGTGTGCGGCGTGATGGACCCGGGCTTGGCCACCACCTGGCCCCGCTCCACCTCGTCCTTCTTGATGCCCCGGAGCAAAAGCCCCACGTTGTCCCCCGCCTGGCCCACATCCAAAATCTTGCGGAACATCTCCACCCCGGTCACCACCGTCTTCTGGGTGGGGCCAAAGCCCACAATCTCCACCTCGTCCCCCACCTTGATGGTGCCCCGCTCCACCCGGCCGGTCACCACCGTGCCCCGGCCCGAAATGGAAAAGACGTCCTCAATGGGCATCAAAAACGGCTTGTCAATGGCCCGCACCGGCTCCGGAATATAGGTGTCCAAGGCCTCCATGAGCTCAAAGATGGGACGGGCCTCGGGCGAGTCCGGATCGTCGCTCTCCAGGGCTTTGAGGGCGCTCCCCCGGATGATGGGGATCTCATCCCCCGGAAAGCCGTACTTGGAGAGGAGCTCCCGCAGTTCCAGCTCCACCAGCTCGATGAGCTCCGGGTCGTCCACCATGTCCACCTTGTTCAGAAAGACGACAATGTAGGGCACCCCCACCTGCCGGGCCAAGAGGATGTGCTCCCGGGTCTGGGGCATGGGGCCGTCGTCCGCCCCCACCACCAGAATGGCCCCGTCCATCTGGGCCGCGCCGGTGATCATGTTCTTGATGTAGTCGGCGTGCCCCGGACAGTCCACATGGGCATAGTGGCGCTTGTCCGTCTCATACTCCACGTGCGCCAGGGCGATGGTGATGCCCCGCTCTTTCTCCTCCGGCGCCTTGTCGATCTGATCAAAGGGGACATACGCCGCCTTCCCCTTCTTGGCCAGATGCTTGGTGATGGCCGCCGTCAACGTCGTCTTGCCATGGTCGATGTGCCCAATCGTCCCCACATTCACGTGCGGCTTGGTGCGCTCAAACTTCTTCTTGGCCATGAAAGATCTCCGAAAACGTAGTCCCCTGCACGCGCCGGACGCCCCGGCTTAAACTCCCCGGCGCCTTGCCGGGCCGGGGGGAATTTCAAAGCTGGAGCCCACGACCGGGATCGAACCGGTGAACCTCTTCCTTACCAAGGAAGTGCTCTACCTACTGAGCTACGTGGGCCCTGGAGCGGGAAACGGGACTCGAACCCGCAACCCTCAGCTTGGAAGGCTGATGCTCTGGCCAATTGAGCTATTCCCGCGGCACAGACAGGTGGTGGAGAGGGGAGGATTCGAACCTCCGAAGGCTGAGCCAACGGGTTTACAGCCCGTCCCCTTTGGCCACTCGGGAACCTCTCCGCAAAAACACGCTGACGATGCCCGTTGTGCCTCAATTGGAGCTGGCGATGGGAGTCGAACCCGCAACCTGCTGATTACAAATCAGCTGCTCTACCGTTGAGCTACGCCAGCAGCTGCCTCTCCGGACCATGGCCGGAAAGGTCCAATTTTAACTTTTTAAAAATATGTCAGCTCTTGTTGTTTGTCAACGGTTTTTTTTCGGGGTCACCTGCCCTGGGGGGGGTCAGCCGCGCCTATACGGCAGTGACTTGCGGAGTCCCTCCCCTCTGGGGCTTCCAGGCGGGCAAAAAGAGGGGCCCGGAACCCTCTCCCGTGCCCCATATAATTTACCAAAAATTCAGGTTCCCACAACCCCATCCGGAAAATTCCGCCCCTGTCTCATGAGGCCCCGCCCCACCTTTCCCCGGAGAACTGCCGCCCCCGCCCCAATGTGATAGAATGGCGGAGGGCTTCCGGTTCCCGGAGCCCCCGGCAAAAACCGGCCCGCACCAGTCACCCTTACTTCAGGAGCTCAGGATGGACCCGCGCCAGGCCCGGCTGCTTAGACAGCTTCCCCAAGTGGATGAATTCCTTCGACTTCCGGCCCTGAAGGAGGCGGTGGCGGCCCTGCCCCGACCCCGGGCCGTGGAGGTGGTGCGCCGGGTGCTGGCGGCCCGCCGCCAGGAGATTCTCTCTCGGCCCCCGGAAACGCTGCCGCCCGAGCTGGATCAGGCCGCCCTGCACCAGGAGGTGGCCCAGGCCCTCTTGGCCGCCGCCCGGCCTGCCCTCAGGCGGGTGATCAACGCCACCGGGGTCATCATCCACACCAACCTGGGGCGTTCCTGTCTGGCGGAAGCAGCCCTGGAGCAGATCCTGCTCGTGGGCCGTCATTACTCCACCCTGGAATACGACCTCGCCGCCGGCCGCCGGGGCTCCCGCCAGGCGCACCTGGAGGGCCTCCTGTGTGAACTCACCCGGGCCGAGGCCTCCCTGGTGGTGAACAACAACGCCGCCGCGGTCTTTCTGTGCTTAAGCGCCTTGGCCAAGGACCGGGAGGTCATCATCTCCCGGGGACAGCTGGTGGAAATCGGCGGCTCCTTCCGCATGCCCGACGTCATGGCCATGAGCGGCGCCCGGCTGGTGGAGGTGGGCACCACCAACAAGACCTATCTCACCGACTACGAGCGAGCCATCACCTCCCAGACGGCCATGCTCCTCAAGGTCCATCCCAGCAATTTCCGCATCCGGGGCTTCACCCGGGAGGTGCCCTTATCGGAGCTCACCACCCTGGGGCGCCGCTACGGCCTGTGGGTCATGAAAGATCTGGGGAGCGGCTGCCTGGTGAATCTGGCCCGTTTCGGCCTGGAGCCGGAGCCCACGGTGCAGGAGGCGGTGGCCGCGGGGGCTGATCTGGTGACCATCAGCGGCGACAAGCTCCTGGGCGGCCCCCAGGCCGGCATTATCCTGGGCCGCCGGGAGGCGGTGCAGCAGCTCCGCAGCCACCCCTTGCTCCGGGCCCTGCGGCCCGACAAACTCACCCTGGCGGGGCTGGAAGCCACCCTGCGCCTCTACTTTGACGAGGCCAGGGCCTTCCGGGAGATTCCCACCCTGGCCCTGATCGCCCGGCCGCTTGCGGAGCTGATGGCCCAGGCCCGGCGGCTCAGGCGGGCGCTGCAACGCCGCCTGGGGGAGCGGCTTAAGGTGCAGTTGGTGCAGACCAGCGCCCGGGTGGGCGGCGGCTCCTTGCCGGAGGAGGCCCTGCCCAGCGTGGCCCTGGCCCTCACTTCCCCGCACCTACCTCCGCAGGAGCTGGAGGCCCGCCTGCGCCTGACCGACCCCCCCGTGGTGGCCCGCCTGGAGCGGGACCGGCTCCTCTTGGACATGCGCACCGTGCGGCCCGCGGACCTGCCCCTTATGCTCCACGCCCTGGAGCAGGCGGTGGCCGCCCCGGAATCCCCGGGACCGGCTGCGGGAAAGGCCGAGGAGTCACGGTAGCTCTGCCGCCCACCGGCGCTGGACTGCCTCTCTGTCCCACCCTTGGCCACCCCCCTCAAAGGACGCGGGCGCTCCCCCCACCTCTTTGGGGATGCAGCCCGCTTGCGCATGAAAATGAAAAAGGGCTTCTGGGGCGGTCTTACAGGAGACCGTCGGACGGCTCCACCTTCCCACCAGATGCATGGAGAGGCGGACGAAAGGCCGCCTGGGGCGGCATCGTGCCGGATGCCCCCGCCGCCTCCCTGCGGCATGCGGATCCTGGACGGTCAACCGGGCCCGAGGGAAAATATGGACTGGGTGCTGCCGCCCGCCGGTTGACGTGTGGCTGATGGGTTTATTTCACCAAATCTTTCAGCTGCTTGCCGGGCTTGAATTTCACTACCTTGCTGGCCGGAATCTTCAAAGGCTCGCCGGTCTGGGGATTGCGTCCCTCCCGGGCCTTGCGTTCCGCCACCACAAAGGTGCCGAACCCGGCCAACGCCAGGCGCCCTTGGGTCTTCAAGGTCTCGGACATGACTTTGAGGAGGGCGTTGACCGCTTTTTCCGCATCCACCTTCTTAACCTGGGCTTCCCCCGCCACCTGCGCAATCAACTCTGATTTCGTCATATATTCCCCCTTTTCGTCTCTGAGCTCCTCCCGGAAGTGGAAGGCCGTCACCGGTTGAACCTGTTCCCCGAATGGAATCCCGTGAAGACCGTGTGTGAGCCAGTCTGGTGAGGGCATCACCTCCCTTTCCCATTGATCCGGAGGCCGGCAGCAGTGCCTCCGGAGCGTCCGGCGGATGATTGTCCCTTGATAGCATAATTTTCCGAGGGGTGACAATAAAAAAGTTCGGGTTTTTCAGGCAGAATGCGGATTTCTGCCCCCAAGCCTCGGCCTCTCCGGGAAATATGTGATTTTGTGCCGGAAGATTCTGCACCTTGGCCCTTAAACCAAGGGAGTTTAGCGCTTGGCTCCCTTGAGAAAGACTCCTGCCAGGAGCGCAAAGGCCAGGTGCGGCAGCCAGGTGGCAAAAAGCGGCGGCAGGCGCCCGGCCTGGGCCAGGGAGGTCCCCAGACCGGCCGCCAGCCAATAGAGGAACATCAGGCTCAGCCCCAGGGCGATCAGTACGGGAAGGTACCAGGACTCGTAACGCAACGCCAAGCCCAGCCCCAGGAGGGCCAGAATCAGGGGCGCCAGCCCCAGGGAGAGGCGGCTGTGGAACTCCGCCCGATACGGAGTGGAACGGTAGCCGTCCCGCTCCAGCCGGGCGATATACCGGGAGAGCTCGCTCTGGTCCATCTCCCCCACCTTTTTCTCCAGGGCGCCGAAATCCTCCGGTTTTTCGGTGAGCTTGAAAGCGCGCAGGGTGAAGGTCTCCATGGTTCCCAGACCGGTCCCCTCGAGTTTCTGATCGGTGCCGTCCTGGAATTGCCACGTCCCGTTTTCCCAGACGGCCCGTTTGGCGGTGACCACCCGGGTGAGGCGGAACTGGGGGTCAAAGAAATAAACGGTCACCCCCTCCAACGTGCGCTCGGCTTTGTGGAAGACGAGGATGTTGTAAATGGCGCCGTCGCCCTTGTACCAGAGACGTTCCAGCCTTAGGAGACTGCGGGCCGGGTTCTTTTGGACCTGGCCCTCCCAGAATTCATTGAAATGGGTCTGGCTCCAGGGCACCAGGTAAAGGATCAGCGACGTCTGCAGCACCGCCGCCAGGACCGCCAGCAGCAGCACCGGCCGGGTGAGGGCCAGGATGTCCAGTCCGGCCGTCCGCATGGCCAGGGTTTCCAGGGAGCGGGCCATCAGGCCGAAAGTGAGCAGGGTGGCCACCAGCACCGCCGGGGACAAGACCTGTTCCAGGGCGAAGGGGAATTTCAACAGCGCATAGAGGCCGAAGTCCCACAGCCCCAGGCCGGCCCGCACCAGACGGTCGATCTTCTCAAAGAAATCCACCACCAAAAAGACGGAGACAAAGGCGCTCAGGCACAGGGAGAGCACCTTGGCATACTCCCGGGCCAGGTAGGCCTCCAGCAGGCGGGGCCGACAGGCTGGCAGACGCGGCATGATTCTGGCATATATCAGAAAAACGGGCTGAGGGTAAGTGCATCGGCCCCCGGAAACCATGCGGGTGGGATTTCACCTCTCCATCGCCGGCTCTTATTGCCGGGCCGTGGCCGAAGCTCAGGCACTGGGCTGTCAGGCCCTGCAGATCTTCGCCCATAATCCCCGGAGCTGGCGCTGGCGGGACCCCCCACCCGAGGAGGTGGCGGCCTTCCGGCGGGCCCGGCGTCAGGCCGCACTGTGGCCCCTGGTGGTGCACCTCGCCTATCTCCCCAACCTGGCTGCCCCCGACCCCGGATTGTACGGCCGTTCCCGAGAGCGGCTGATTATGGAGCTTCGCCTGGCCCGGGAGCTGGAGGCCGACTACCTCGTCTGTCATCCGGGCCATGGCCCGTCTCACCCGGCTACTTTCCGGCGGGTGGCGGACTGTCTGGCCGCGGCGGTGCGGCAGGTGCCGCCCCCGCCCCTGGTGCTCCTGGAGAATACCGCCGGCCAGGGGCAGGAGATCGGCTCTCGCATTGCCGAGCTGAAGCTCTTGCAGGAGCTAAGCGGCGTGCCGCTGGGGCTCTGCCTGGACACCGCCCATGCCCTGGGCGCCGGGTATGAGGTGGGGGAGGCTGCCGGGGTGGAGTGCCTCCTGGCCGAGGTGGCCCAGGGACCGGGGCTGGCCGCCCTCAGGATCGTTCATCTCAATGATTCCAAAGCCCCGGCGGGCTCCCGCCGGGATCGCCATCAGCACCTGGGCCGGGGCTGCATCGGGTTTGAGGGACTTAGCTATCTGCTGCGGCATCCGGCCCTGGCCGCAGAGGCGGTGATCATGGAGACCCCCCGGCGCCAGCCCGTGGATGAGTGGCTGAATCTCCTGACCGCCCGGTATCTGGTGCCCCAAACGGCGCTTCTGCCCCCGGCGCCGGAGGCAGGCAGGTAGCAACATCACCAGCGCAGCCCCCTTTTTATCTCTCCCCTAACGGCGGGAGTCCCCAGCTCCCCTGGCCGAGGTCGGAATCCTAAGGGCGGGAAGAGGCAGGCTGCAAAGTGTGGCGGTCTCTGGAAAACCTTCACCCATGGCCGCATCGGCTGGCAGAAGCGGGGTAAACGTTTACGGCCCCCCGCCTTAATCCCGATGGCATCGCCTCAGGCCCGCTCCGTTTTTTTCCGGCCTCCATCTCTAAAGGCCGAGTCACTTTGGCGCTTTGCCCCTCACCAGCCCAGGCGGGTGCCGGGCTGGACGGTCTTCAGGGTCTCCTTGAGTTCCTGAGAGAGGCGGCCATCGGCCTCAGGCGGCTGGGAGCCCCCGGCCCGGGGTGGGGGCGTCGCACTCGGCGGAGGCACCTCCAGACGGAGTTCCGCGTCGGCCGGGTTCTGGAGCATGACGATGATGCTAACCCGGCGGTTCTGGTAATCCAAGGGATCCTCGGGCCGCCTAAGCTGCCGGTCGGCAAAACCCCGCACCGCCAAGAGCTGGGAGGGTTTGAGGCCCGCCCCCTCCATCAGCCGCCGCACCGCATGGGCCCGGTCGGTGGACAGCTCCCAGTTGGTGTAGGAAGAGGTGCCGTAGGGCCGGCTGTCGGTATGGCCTTCGATGGTGATGCGGTTGGGGAGCCGCCCCAGCTCCTGGGCCAGATAGGCAAACATCTTCTGGGCTTCGGGCTTGAGGTTGGTGCTGCCGATGTCAAAGAAGGTGGGGCTCTCCCGCTCCAAGAGTTCGATGCGCAGCCCCTCCCGGGTGATCTCCAGGGCCACCTGCTCCTTGAGCTGGCTCAGCTCCGGCAGTTGGGCGATGACTTCCTGGATACGCTTCTTGACCTCCTCCAGGGTGTTGCGGTCCTGGCTGACCTCCGGTTTCACCGGCGCGGGGGTCTGCAGGTCCTGGCTGTGCCCCGGGGTGGGCATGTCCCCGCCCAGGTCGCTCTTCTCCATCAGGCCCACAGCGCCGGGCAGCACTCCGGGGTTTTTGAAATATTGGGCCACCGCCAGGCGGATGGACTGGCTCTGGCTCATGATCCAGAGCACGATGAACAGGGCCATCATGGCGGTGACGAAATCGGCGTAGGCCACCTTCCAGGCGCCGCCGTGATGGCCGCCGCCCACTTTCTTTTTTTTGACGATCCTGGGTTCGGTGGATTCCGGGGGCGGTGTGCTCATGCTCTCCGGCGCCCCAAGGCGCCCTCCCTTTTTTGGCGGGAGCTTTCCGAGGTTCCCGCCGTTTCCTTTACCTTGCTTTTGTCTGCCGCTGTCTTCATCAACCGGCTCTGCATGGCTGCGGCAGCGGCACATCTTTATACAGGTGACCTGGTGCCTCCGAGCCGGACTCAGCTCCACCTTTCCCGGTGCCGGCTTGTGGGGGAGAGGGAATGGCCAGCCGCCCCATCCCAGCCCTCACGAGTCGGCCTGGGGGGCGTGCCGCTGAGGTCCCAAGCCATCCCGCTCCCCGCCACTGTGTCCCACAGCGGGCGGTCTCCTGGCCGCAGGAGACGTTGAAAAGGCCCAGCTGCACACTTCACCTGCCCCTGTCCCTCTGCCGCGCCCTTGAGCCCTCAGGCCGCCTTCACCTTGATGGCCCGGCAGGCCTCCTCCACCTCGGCGTAGCTGGGGCGGACATCGCTGGTGAGGACCCGCCGGGCGAATTCCACCGCCACAATGGGGGGCATGCCTTTGGCATAAGCCACCACCCCGGCCTTGATGGCCTTGAGGGCCAGATCCTGCATCTCGGCCTGGTGCTCGATCTGGGCCGCCAAGGGTTGCAGGAAGCCGTAGCACATGAGCACCCCCACGAAGGTGCCCACCAGGGCGGCGGCCACTTTTTTCCCCACCTCGGCGGCGGGCCCGCCGATGGAGCCCATGGTAATAACGATGCCCAAGACCGCCGCCACGATGCCCATGCCCGGCAGGGAATCGGCAATGCGCCCCAGGGTATGGGCCGGCCGTTTGCCTTCCGTCTCCTGGGTCTCCAGGTCGGCGTCCAGGAGCAGCTCCAGCTCCAGGGGCGGCACCCCGCCCACCACCAGGAGCTTCAGGGAGTCGGTGAGATATTCCAGGGCGTGATGATTGTGGAGGATCGCCGGATAGCGGCTGAAGATCTCGCTTTCCTCCGGCTTTTCCACATGCTCCTCCAGGGTGAGGAGGCCCTTCACCCGGGCGGTCTGGAAGATCTCGTACAAGCCCTGCAAAAGTTCAATGAAGGTCTCCCGGCTGGGACCCCCGGACTTGAGGGAGCCCAGGAGGTAATGCACAATCTTGGTCAGGGTGGCCTTGGGGGTGGAAATGAGGAGGGCGCCCAGGGCGGTGCCGCCGATGATGACGAATTCTGCCCATTGCAGGAGGACGAGGACATTGCCCCCCTCGAGGATGAACCCCCCCACCACCGAGACCACCACCACCGCCATGCCGATGAGCACCAGCATCGTCAGGCCGCCCCTTTCCTGCCTGTGTATCGGCCGGGAAGGGCCGGTTCTTTAACGGGCTGAGGGGCCTTGGAGTCCCCTTGTCAAACGACAGGGGCGTCCTTATAATTACTGATGCACCCGACTCTGGCCTGAGATCCCGGGCCGCGGGGGGCCTTCCCCCGGCGCCTGAGAAAGGAGGAGTGTATGCCCACCTATGAGTTCCAGTGTTTGCAGTGCAAAGAAGAGTTCACACGCGTTATGAGCATATCCGAATTTGAGAAAGGCGGGGTGGTCTGCCCCAAATGCGGCGGCGAGACCAAGCAGCTCATGTCCCAGTTCATCCCCAAGACGTCCCGCAAAAGCTGAGCGGCCCCTTTTCCGAAGGTGGGCGGCGACAAGGCCGCCCTTTTCGCTCTCCCCAGCCGTCGCCCTGCCCATTTCCCGATAGTCGCCCTCTTGGCCGCTGAAGGCCAGACGCTTTGCTTTCGGGATTGACCTGGGGTTTTAACGGCCGGTTTCCTGACTGACCTGCACCCCTGCTGGCGTAAGCCGCAGGGTCACCGCTCCCTGGTGGGTGTGGCAGGAGGCTGCGGGTGAAGATCGGGGGCCGGATTGGTCTCCTCTGCCGCCATAGAGCACCCAACGGCGGGCTTTCGGGGCGGCCGGCGCGTCCGGCGGGGGCAGCCGGGGAGCGACGACGGCGTCCCACCCCGCGGCCGCCGCAGCCGGGAGCTCCAGGTGGTCCATGGCCACCGGGGGGAGGAGCACCACCCGGCGGCTATACGCCTTGAGCTCCAGGGCTGCGGCCTCCCTGAGGGGGAGGTAGCGCAGTTTCAGAGGACCCCAGGTCTCGGGAGGGACCTCCTGCCCCAGCCGGCGCACCCTCTTTTTCTCGTCCCCCAGGAGATTAACTAAGGCCACCCCGGCCGGGGAGGGCTCCCGGGGCCAGGCCATGGTCCAGGTGGGCGCCGGGAACCGGCCGGCCACCTCCAGCAGCTCGGCCGCGTTGGCCGGGGTCAGGGTGAGGACCGCCACCTCGGTAAGGCGGCGGATGTGGCGGTAGTGGAGGTAGCGGGGCACCACGTCCACCAGGGTTTCCCCCCGGCCGGGGTAAGGCGGCCAGCCGGCCGAGACCAGCAGACGGCGGCCATCAGGAACTTCCACAGTGGCCGCCAGCCCCCCGGGGTGGTCCAGCACGGTGACCGTCACTCCCTCGGAGGGGGCCCGGGGAACAGCAACCGTGAGGAAGAGGACGAGGGCCGCCAACGCCGCCCCGCCGTATGCCAGGCGCCCGCCCCCGGGCAGGGCCAGACAGGCGATTCCTCCATAAGCCACGGCCAGCTGGAAGAACGTCGGCGTGGGACAGAGGACCGCCGCCCCCGGAATCCGGGAGGCAGAGTCAATAATTTGCCAGCCCAGCCACAGGGGCCACTGGCCCAGGTCGAGAAGTACCCGGGCCGCAAAGGTGAGGCCCAGCATCTGGGACAAGGCGGCCAGCTCCCCCAGGGGCAAACCCACCCCCAACACCAGGGGGATGGCCGCCAGATTCACCAGAAAGCCCAAAAGGGGGAGGATATTGAAAAACCAGGCCACCAACGGCGCAGTGGCCAAAGACGCCGCCAAGGAGGCCAGGAAAGCCTCGGGGAGCCAGCGCTTCAGGCGCGGCCACCAGGTTCTCAGGCCGTGTTCCGGCGGGACCCGAGGCAGCCAGACGGACCAGCGGGGCAGCAGGGCCAGCAGGCCCGCTACCGCAATGAAAGACAGGGCAAAGGAAGGGGAAAAGAGGCGCAAGGGGTTGAAGGCCAGGATCACCAGGGCCGCCAGGGCCAGGGCGCTCACCACCTCCCGGGCCCGGCCCAAGAGCACCGCCGCCAGATAGGCCAGGACCATCACCTCTGCCCGCTGGGTGGCCGGTGAGCCCCCCGCCAGCCAGGCATAGCCCACCACCGGCACCGCTGCCGCCACCGTCGCGGCCTTGATGGCATTGAGACGCAGAAGCAACCAGGGGACGCGCCTGAGCAACCAAAAGACCAGGGCATAGGTGATCGCCGCGGCCATTCCCAGATGGAGCCCGGAGATGGCCACCAGATGGGCGGTGCCGGTGCGGCTTAAGGCCTCCCGCATCTCCCGGGTGATCTCCCCCTGCTCCCCCAGGAGCAGCGCCCGGTAAAGGGCCCGGATTTCCACCGGGTAAGGGACCAGAAGGGACCGGAGGCCTCCCCGGAGCCGTTCCTTCAGCGGCATCTCCGGGGTGGCCAGCCAGACCAGATCCCCGGGATCCCTGAGACTGACGGTGCGGAAGATGCCCTCCCGGGCCAGATTCCGGGGGCGATCCGCGGCCCCGGGGTTATTGAGCCGGCGAGGAGCTGACAACTTCCCCCGAAGCACCGCTTCCCTTCCCAGGGGCGGCGCCTCGCCCGGAGGAGCGTGGACCAGCACCGGCCCGGTGGCCGGCTGCCAGCCCTGGGGGGAAAGCCAGGCCTCGGCCTGGAGGATTAACTGCAGTCCCGCCGGCCCTGCCCGGGGGGGCTGGGCCAGGCGACCCCGCAGGGTCAGCTCCTCATGGAGCGGCAGGCGGGTGACATGCTCCGGAGGGAAAACCGGCTGCAGGCCCTGCTCGTGGAAGGCGGCCCCCGTCAGAAAAAACCAGACCAGGGGCAGGAGGAGCAGGCGCCGATCCGTCCACCAGCCCCATAAGAGCCCCAGACCCAGGCCCGCCAAGACAGGCACGGCCCAGGCCCGGGGCAATGCCACCCCCCAGGAGGCCGCCCCGATCCCCGTCATAAAGGCGAGGACCACCGGCACCAGGGGGCGGAGGACCGCCGGCCTGGCTGGGACCCTGCCGGGCGGGGAAGGTGCAGGCATCCTCATGGCATATTGATGTCACGATGACTCTTGTCCCCGGGAGCCCCGGGGAAAGGGCAGCACCTCCGGCGGGCAGCCGGTGCTATCCACGGCTCCCGGCCTTCCCAGGTCCGACGTCGGCTAAGCCCACTTTATTATGCCATGGCGGCAGGCCGCAACCCTGCGACCAGGACTTTTTCCATTGACAAAGGGGATAAGTTTTACCAGAATGCTGGGTATGTGGAGAAGTGGGTCATTCGCCGTCATTGTGGGGATGCTGGTGCTGCTCCAGGCGGCAGGCGGGGCCGCGGACACCCCGGTGGCCTCCCGGGAGGGCTCATTGGTGCTGGCGGGCAAGGAGGACTCAGGCCTTACCTCCCGGGACCGCCTCTCGGTGCTCCTGAGCAAGGAGGTGGAGGTCTATATCTTCAAGCACAAGACCCGGGTCTGGCCCCAGGCTGTCTTCCGACCCGGGGGTTATTCCCGGCCGGTGACCCCGCCGCCGCATCTGGAGACCCTGATTCAGAAGTATTCCCGCCAGTACGGGGTGGACCCGGCCTTGGTGCGGGCGGTGATCCGCCACGAGTCGGGCTTCAACCCCCAGGCGGTGTCCCCCAAGGGGGCCCAGGGTCTCATGCAGCTCATGCCTGGCACCGCGGACCTCATGGGGGTGAGAAACCCCTTCGACCCGGAGCAGAACATCATGGGCGGCGTGGGCTATTTACGCTACTGCCTGGACCGCTTCGGGCACAATGTGCCGCTGGCGGTGGCGGCCTACAACGCCGGCCCCGAACGGGTGGCCAAAACCGGCGCCATCCCCCCCATCCCTGAGACCCAGACCTTCGTCCACAATGTGGTGGGCACCTACCAGGGCCTGAGTCAAAGCGGCGGCACCCTCTCCGCTCCTCCTGCCGCGCCCTCGGGCAAGGGCGCCAAAATGCTTAACGCCAAGGGCGCCCCCATCAAGGTGGCCGCCACCCCCAGTCTTTCCGGCTCCGAGGAGGAGGCCAAACCCCGGCGACCCAAACCCAAGATTATCGAGGTGCGCTTTCCCGCCAAAAAGAGCCGCAATTAAGGCGGGATGGGCCGGTTGAGGCTCCAGACCGAAGGGGACACATCGTTTTTCGACTTCGGAGTGGCGCCCGGAACTGCTCTGAGGCCGGGGTTCTGAGATAACGAGGCTAAGGCCTCGTTTTTTTTTTGCGGGAATGAGAGGGAAGAGGTCCGTAGAAAAGGGCAGGGGTCGCAACCCCCTGCCCCCTTCCCCGTCCACTGCCTTTCTCAATCAAAGAACCGGAAGCGGATGATGTGGAAGATGGCGGCGATGCCATCCCGCCAAGTGATCTTTTTCCCTTCGGTGTAATCCCGCCCGTGATAGCTGATGGGCACCTCGTAGATGCGCACCTTCTTTTTGGCGATCTTGGCGGTGAGCTCCGGCTCCACCCCGAAGCGGTTGGATTTGATCTGGATGTCCTTGATCACCCAGGACTTGAAGACCTTGTAGCCCACCTCCATGTCCGTGAGGTTGAGGTTGGTGAACATGTTGGAGAGGGTGGTCACCGCCTTGTTCCCCATGTAGTGCCAGAAAAACAGCACCCGGTGCGGCTGGGCCCCGATGAGGCGGCTGCCGTAGACCACGTCCGCCAGGTCCTTGATGATGGGGTCCAACAGGGCGGGGTAGTCCTTGGGGTCATACTCCAGGTCGGCGTCCTGAATGATGACCACATCCCCGGTGACCTGGGCAAAGCCGGTGCGCAAAGCCGCGCCCTTGCCCATATTGCGCTCATGGAAGAAGAGGCGGACGTTGTCGTATTGCTCCGCCAGGCGTTGCAAAATCTCCCGGGAGCGGTCCTGGGAGCAGTCGTCCACCGCGATGATCTCCTTATCGTAGGGCGTGGCCTGCACCCGACGGAAAATCTCCTCCAGGGTCTTCTCTTCGTTATATACCGGCATGACAATGCTCAGTTTCATGAGCTCTGCTCCTTGCTGACAGCATGATGGGGGGCCAGGGGCCTTCTTCCTCCCGGTTTTCCCCTGTTTAGGCCAAGGCCTGCCCCAGTCCCGGGAGAGGGATAATGCATTTCCCATGCCATGGGTTAATCCCTCAGGCAGCGGGCTACCGGCCGTTCGATCGGCGCGGCGGTCCCCCCCGAAAATCATAATCTGAGAAATATATCACATCCCCTAAAGCAAAAGGCTGTCAATTTGAGAGAGGGGATAAGATGCCAAGGTGGTGTTTCAGCCCCCGATGCTCCGCATGGCCCTCAGGCCAACCGGGGGCGCCGACTCACCTTGAGGCGGCCGCCGGGACTTCAGGCGGACGGCCTCTTGGAGCAGGTGCGCCAGATCCGCGTCGGTGGCCCCCCGGCGCAGGGGCTCCTTGACATCCAGCTCCTGGGCGGCAAAGAGGCAGGGTTTGAGTTTGCCCGCAGCGGTGAGGCGCAGGCGGTTGCAGGTGGGACAGTGGTGGCTGCTCACCGGGCTGATGAAACCCAGGCGCCCCCGGAAACCCGCCGGCTGGTAAAGCTCCGCCGGCCCGGCGGTGGGGTCAGCGGCCACCGGCTTTAGCGGTCCCAGCTCGGCCAGACGGGTCTTGACTTCCGCCATGGGCAGGAAATGCGCCTGCCAGCGCTCCGGCGCCGCCAGGGGCATGAACTCGATGAAGCGCACCTCCAGGGGGTCATCCTTGGCCAGACGGACAATCTCCAGCAGCTCCTGGTCATTGATGCCTTTGAGCACCACACAGTTGACCTTCAAGGGCTGAAAACCCAGGCTGAGAGCCCGCTTAAGCCCTGACAGCACCCGAGGCAAATGATCACCCCCGGTCAGGGCGGCATACCGGCCCGCATCCAGGGTGTCGAGACTGAGATTGAGGTGGCGCACCCCCGCGGCAAAGATCTCCCCCGCCAATTCCGGCAAAAGCACCCCGTTGGTGGTGAGGCAGACCTTGGCCACCCCCGGCACTTGGGTAAGACGCCGGAGGAACTCCACCACCTCTTGGCGCACCAGGGGCTCCCCGCCGGTGACCCGGATCTTTTTCAGGCCCACCCCAGCGGCCACCCGCGCCAGACGCAGGAACTCCTCGTAGCTCAGGATCTCCCGGCTGGGGAGTTTCTCAAACTCCGCCGCCGGCAAGCAATAGACGCAGCGCAGATTGCAGCGGTCGGTGATGGACAGCCGGAGATAGTTGACGGGCGGCGGCTGGTGCGTCGGCATTGTGAGGATCGGCCCGAGGTTTCTGGCGGCCGCGGCGGGGGGCCCCCGATCAGGGCGGCCCGGGCAGGTAGCGTCTTGCCCCGGCAAAGGAGACCCGCCAGACCTCCGCCTCCAGAGGAGCAAGACTCACCCCCCGGGGAGCGGCGTGGACAAAGCGGCCGTTCCCCACATAAATACCATTATGACAGACCTCCTGCAATCGGCCGGGGTCCGTCATGCCGGCGGTGAACCACTCACTTTTCTTCACCTGGCAGAAGCGATTGAAAAAGAGCACGTCCCCGAAGCGCAACTCCCCTAACCCCACCGGCCGGCCCACCGTGAACTGCTCCGCCACCGTGCGAGGCAGCATGATTCCCACCTGACGGAAAGCCCCCTGCACCAGCCCGGAGCAGTCCACCCCGCTGGGATCGGTGCCGCCACTTTTATAAGGCGCCCCCACATAACCCCGGATGGCCCGGTCCAAAGCGGCCTCCTGGGCAGTGCGCCACTCCACCGGAGGCGGCCCCGGCGGCAAAGTCCGCACCGGCGCCGCACAACCGGTAAAAAACACCGCCACCGCCATCACCACCAGCCAGCCCTGACCTCTCCCCCCTGGCCAGTCGCCACGCATCGCCTTCCCCCAGATGTGGCGATGAGGGGAGGGCCGGGGGAGCGGTGGCTCCCCCGCCCTCCCCTCAAACTCCCCACCCCACCCCCTTTAAGGGGTTGGGGGAGTGGGCTGGGGAGAGGGGGCAGGGGTCCACGACCCCTGGCCCCCTCTCCCCAGAAACAACTTCTTGGATCACCCCTCCTTAGCCCCTTCGAGGCGGGGGAAGAGGGGGGTGCCTTTGGTCATTTTGGTTCCCGGAGGCAGGCCGCCCCAGGTGAGTGTCCGGGTCAGGGGCGGTTGGAAGAGCTCCTCCCCCAGCCCCAGTTGTTCGCTCATCTTCCGGCTGCTGGTGGGCATCACCGGGTTTAACAGCGCCGCCAGCCAGCGCAGGCCCTCCAGCAGGTGGTAGAGCACCGTGTCCAGGCGGCGTTCTGCTGCCGGGTCTTTGGCCAGCTCCCAGGGGGCGGTGTCCACGATGTAGTGGTTGAGGTGGCTCACCAGCTCCCACGCCCGGGCCAGGGCCTTGGGGAATTCCAGTTCGGGAAAGAGGCGCAGGAAATCCGCCGCCGCGTCTGTGGCTGCCTGGGCCACCTCCCGGTCCCGGGCCGTGGACTCGCCCGGGGTCGGCACCACCCCCTGGCGGTATCTGAAGGACATCCCCAGGCTGCGGGCGAAGAGGTTCCCCAGATCGTTGGCCAGGTCCGCATTGATGCGCTGGATGAGGAGGTCCTCGCTGAAGGTGGCGTCCAGCCCGAAGACCATCTCCCGCAGGAAAAAGTAGCGCACCTGGTCGTTGCCGTAGAGGGAAATGAGGGTGAGGGGCTCCACCACATTGCCCAGGCTTTTGGACATCTTGCCGGTGGCCATCTGCCAGTAGCCGTGCACGTTCAGGTGCCGGAAAGGCGCAATCCCTGCGGCCTTAAGCATGGTGGGCCAGTAGACCGCGTGGGGCTTGAGGATGTCCTTGGCGATGAGGTGCTGGGCCGCCGGCCAGAAGGTGGCAAAGGCTTCCCCTCCGGGATAGTCCAGGCCGCTGACGTAATTGAGGAGGGCGTCAAACCAGACGTAAGCCACAAAGCGCTCATCGAAGGGCAGGGGAATGCCCCAGGGCAGCCGCCGGGCGGGCCGGGAGATGCACAGGTCCTCCAAAGGCTCCCGAAGAAACCCCAGCACCTCGTTTTTGTAGCGCTCCGGTCGGATCCAGTCCGGGTGGTCCTCGATATGGCGCACCAGCCACTCCTGGTAGCGGCTCATGCGGAAAAAGTAATTCTCTTCCTTGAGGTAGGTGGGCTCGGTCTGGTGGTCCGGGCAGCGGCCGTCCACCAGTTCCCGCTCCAGGTAGAAGCGCTCGCAGCCGAAGCAATAGAGGCCGCCGTAGTCGCCGAAGTAGATGTCGCCGGTGTCGTGCAGCCGGGCCAGCACCTCCTGGACCACCCGGATGTGGGCCGCCTCGGTGGTGCGGATGAAGCGGTCGTAGGAGATGCCCATCTCATCCCAGCAGCGCCGGAAACTGCCGCTGATCCGGTCCACGAAGTCCTTGACGGGCAGGCCGGCTTTCCTGGCCGCCTCCATCACCTTGTCGCCGTGTTCGTCGGTGCCGGTCTGGAAGCGCACCTCCTCCCCCAGGGCCCGGTGGAAGCGGGCCAGGGCGTCGGCCACCACGGTGGTGTAGGCATGCCCCAGGTGGGGCTCGGCATTGACATAATAAATGGGGGTGGTGATGTAAAAAGCCATGGTTGTATCACGAAACCTTGTGCGCTTGCGGGATTGCCGGCCGGAGCCGGGCGGTCTTTTGCCTTCAAAGAGGGACTCGGCCCGGGCAGGCTCGGGTCTGGGCCAACAAGTCGGCTAAGCTGCCCTCTCTGACCCCGTGCTCCCCTTTACTTCTGCCCCTCTTGTCCTTCCAGGCCCTTGAGGATGGCCAGGGTGCGCTCCATCAGGCCCCGGTCCTTTTCCGGGTCGGCGGCCTCCAGGAACTGGCGGTAAGCCCGCCGGGCCTCGGTCAGGCGCCCCAGCTTCTCCAGGGCCTGGCCTTTGTTGTAATAGGCCCGGGCGAAGTGAGGATTGAGGGCCAGGGTGCGGTCGAAATCGGCCAGGGCCGCTTCAGGTCGCCCGGCCATCAGGTGGGCCAAGCCCCGGTTGTGAAGCACCTCCGGCGCCTGGGGCCTGAGCTTCAAGGCGGCGTCGTAATCCGCCAGGGCCTCCTCGGGCCGCTGCAGGTCCAGATAGGCGTTGCCCCGGTTGTAGTAGATCTGCCAGTCGTCAGGCAGGTGTTCCAGGGCGGCGGTGAGATCCTGGGCGGCCTGCTCCGCCCGGCCCATGAGGGAATGGATGAGGGCTCGGTTGTACAGGGCCTCCCCCAGCTCCGGCGCCAGGGCCAGGGCCTGATCAAAGTCGGCCAGGGCCTCCTTGAGCTTCCCCAGGCGGCGGTAGGCCACCCCTCGGTTCAGGTAGGCCGTGGCGGAGCGGGCATCCTTGGCCAGCACGGCGCTGAAGAGCTCCACTGCCTTGGCCGTATCGCCTGCTTGCAGGGCAGTGAGGCCCTGCTGAAAGAGCTGTTCGGGCGTGCCCGTGGGTTGGGCCGCCGCCGGCAGGGTCAGGCACACCCACACCAGCCCCAGTAGCATGATTTTCCGTAAATGCATCAATCCCCCTTGTTAATTCCCGATGCCGCTTGCCCCTCCCCCAGGCGGAGGTGAAACGGTCTCATTCCCCCGGCGGGAAATGCTCCCGCACCAGGCGGTCCACCTCGGCCAGCCAGGCCCGGCGCTCTTCCGGGGTGCTGGTGATCACCACGGAAAAGGTGCGGCGCTGGAAGATCTGCACCCCGCAGAGGGCAAAGATGCAGATGCGCCACAGGGTCTCCAGGGGGTCCCGGAAGACCTGGGCCTCCCGCTGGGCCGGGGTGTTGGAGGTGTTGAAGACCAGGGCGGTGTGGGCCTTCAGCAGGCCCAGGGGCACCCCCTCGCCGCCCTCGCCGGGGGCAAACTTGTAGGCCACCCCGGGCCGAAAGACCCGGTCCACCCAGCCTTTGAGGATGGCCGGCGGCTGGCCCCACCAGTTGGGGTGGACGATGATGATGCCGTGGGCCTCGGCCAGCTCCCGGCAGTGGTCCTTGACCTCCGGCGGCACCGGCCCGTCCTCGGCGATCTCCGCTGCGGGCAGGATGGGATCGAACCCCTCGGCATAGAGGTCGTGAAACCAGACGGTGTGGCCGCAATCCTTCAGGGTGGCCACCACCTGGGCGGCGATGGCATGGTTGAAGCTGGCCGGGTTGGGGTGGGCCAGGATGACCAGGATATTCATGGCTGCTTCCTTCAGAAAATCGGGAGAGTGCGTCCACAGTCGCCTGGGCCACGGCCCCGGCGTCATTCCCCCTGGGACCGGATTTCTCTCGGCCCCGGGATATGCCCGCTCAGGTTTGCCGGGTTCGCTTCCGCCCCCTGATTCCCCTGTTCAAGAGTCCCCGCCCCGGATCTTGGCCTGGCGGCGGAAGTCCTCATGGCTCCCCACCGCCGCCAGCCCCGGGCAGGCTTCCTTGGCCGCCTCGAATTCCTCGGCGTGGCCCAGAAGCGCCGGCAGATACGGCCACTGCCGGCAGATGCGGGGCTTCACCGGGTGCACCCGGCAAAGGCCCCCCGCCAGAAAGATGCAGGCGCCCCCCGGGCTGGCCACCTGCCAGCCCAGGGGCGTGTCCACCAGATAATCCCGCTTCAGGACGGCCACTTCCAGCCCCAGGTAGGCGGCCAGAGCCTCCATCTCCGCCGGGGTGACGAGAATCCCCCCCACCCCCCGGCAGCACTCGCCGCATTGGCGGCAGACGAAGCCATCCGGCTCCGGCGCCTCTCCCCCGGAAAGCGTGGGGACCTGCTCTGTGGCGATGCCCATGACTGCCGCCTCACCCAGCTTCCACCGTCGGGCAGTTCTTCAAAGGCGGCTGGCCGGTGGACTCCAGCACACTGCGCCACAGAGGGGAATCCAGGTCCACCTCCTTGGATTTGCCCACCGCCGCCTTGATGGGCACATGCACGTAGTGGCCGTGCCAGCGGGACACCAGCATGGCGGTCTTGCCGGCCATGCCGGCGTGCACCGCGTTCTGCCCCAAAAAGCCGCAGAAGATGCGGTCATTGTAGTTGGCCGGCATGCTCCGGATCATGTAGCTGGGGTCGATGTATTTCAGGTTGATGTCTATCTTTTTGGCGGCGAAGTATTCCTTGATGCGGTCCACCAGATAGACCCCGATGTCCCCGGGCTTGATGTTGCCGGAGGGATCCCGGGGGAGGTCCTCTTTTTTGAAGAACTTCTGCCCGGCGCCTTCCGCCACCACGATGACTGCGTGGTTTCTGGCCTTGAGGCGCTCCTCCAGGCTGGCCAGGAGTCCTTGGGGGCCGTCCAGGTCAAAGTCCAGCTCCGGGATGAGGACGTAGTTGACCTCCCGCAGGGCCAAGGTGGCGTTGGCCGCCACAAAGCCGGAGTAGCGGCCCATGAGCTTCACCAGGCCGATGCCGTTGGGCGCGCCCAGGGCCTCGGTGTGGGCCGCCCGGATGGCCTGGGAGGCCATCTCCACCGCGGTGTCAAAGCCGAAGGAGCGGGACACCAGGGGGATGTCGTTGTCAATGGTCTTGGGGATGACGATGACGGAGATCTTCAGCTCCCGGCGGGCGATCTCCTGGACGATGAGGTCCGCAGCCCTAAGCGTCCCGTCGCCGCCGATGAGAAAGAGGATGTTGATGCTCAGCCGGTCCAGGGCGTCCACGATTTCGCCGATATCCTGGGGCCCCCGGGAGGAGGAGAGAATAGTGCCGCCGAAGGAGTGGATATTGGCCACCTCATCCGGCGTGAGGTCCAGCATGTCGTGGCCGTATTTGGGGATGAAGCCCTGGAAGCCGTAGCGGATGCCGTAGATGTGCCGCACCCGGTAGAGGTGGTGCAATTGCAGCACGATGGCCCGGATGACGTCATTGATGCCCGGGCACAGGCCCCCGCAGGTGGCGATGGCGCAGCGGGTCTTGGAGGGGTCGAAGTAAATCTTGGCCCGGGGGCCCGCCACCTCGAAGGTCAGGGGCTCCTCCCCCGGCCGGAGCTGGGCCAGATACTCCAGGGTGTCATAGACCAGGACCCGCTCCGAATCGGAGACGAAGCTCTCCTCCATCAGCCGCCCCTCTCGGGTGAAGAGGGGGATGGTCTTGATGGGGGAGTCGATCTTGGCTTCTCCCAGGGTGGGGATGCAGGTATCCACAAAATCGAACACCCGGGGGCGCTCGTCTTTCACCGTGACAATCTCACAGCTTCTCATGAATGTGGGGTCCTCCCCTCTGCAGGCGTCATCTTCCCTAACGGCAGAAAAAGGCCTTTTCTGCAGCCCTGACGCCCCTCCTTACCAGGATTCGGTCATGGCCTCCAGTTCGTCCTTGAGCTCCCGGGCCATAAGGCGGCGGATGGCCTCCTTCAGAGACAGACCGGTGTAGAGGATCTGATAGACCGCCTCCACGATGGGCATCTCCACCCCCAGGCGCTGGGCCAGGAGATAGACCGCCTGGGAGGTCTTCACCCCTTCGGCCACCATCTGCATGCTGGCCAGAATGTCCGCCAGGGCCTCCCCCCGGCCCAGGCGGTAGCCCACCTGGTAGTTGCGGCTGAGACGGCCGGTGCAGGTGAGGACTAGGTCCCCCAGGCCGCCCAGGCCCACCAGGGTCATGGGGTTGGCGCCCAGGCGCACCCCCAGGCGGGTGATCTCCGCCAGGCCCCGGGTGATGAGGGCCGCCCGGGGGTTGTCCCCCAGCCCGAAGCCCGCCAGCATGCCGGTGCCGATGGCAAAGACGTTTTTCAGGGCCCCCCCCAGCTCCAGCCCGGTAACGTCGTAGCTGGTATAAACCCGGAAATAGGGGGTGGAAAAGAGGCGCTGCAGGAAGCGGGCCACCTCCGGCCGGCGAGAGGCCACAGTCACCGCGGTGGGCTGCTTCGCCGCCACCTCCCGGGCAAAGCTGGGGCCGGAGAGCACCGCATAAGGGACCTCGGCCCCCAGCTCCTCCCGCACCACCCCCTCCATGGTGAGCTGGCTGTCAATCTCCAGGCCCTTGGTGCCGCTCACCAGCACGACCTGGGGAGGCAGATGGGGAGCAAGCCGGCGCAGGGTTTCCCGGTAGACATGGGAGGGCACCGCCATCAGCACCACCTGGGCCCCGGCCAGGGCCTCGGCAAATTCCGACGTGGGCTGGAGGCGCCGGGAGAGGGCCACCCCGGGAAGGAAGGTGCGGTTTTCCCCTTCCAGGATCTCCGCCAGCACTTCCGGTTCCCGCACCCAAAGGCGCACCTCGTGGCCCTTGTCGGCCAGGAGCTGGGCCAGGGCGGTGCCCCAGGAGCCGGCGCCGATGACCGCCACGGGCACCGGCTCAGAGCTCACTTGCGCCTTCGTCGTCATCGCCCCGCTCCGCCACCTTGGCGACGCTCACCACCTGCTCTTCGGGGTCCACGTCGATGAGCTTGACGCCCTGGGCCACCCGGCCCACCACCGGAATGTCCCGGGCCGCCATGCGGAGGATCTTGCCCCGGTCGGTGACCAGCATGATCTCATCTTCGGGATTGAGCTGCAGCAAACCCAGGACCGGGCCGTTTTTGGCAGTGATCTGCAGGCCCTTGACCCCCTGGCCGCCCCGGTGGTGCCGGGGGTAGGCATCCGCCGGGGTGCGCTTGCCGTAGCCCCGCTGGGTGACGGTGAGGATGGTGTCCTGGGGCCGCATCACCTCCATGCCCACCACCTCATCGCCCTCGGCCAGCTCCATGCCCTTGACGCCCCGGGCCATGCGGCCCATGTCCCTGACCTCCGCAGCCAGGAAGCGGATGACCTTGCCCTGCCGGGTGGCGAGAAAGATGTCCTGATCCGGCGCCGTGAGGCCCACGCTCACCAGTTCATCCCCCTCATCCAGGCTGAGGGCGATCAACCCCCCTTTGCGGGGCCGCTGGAAGAAGCCCAGCTCGGTGCGTTTCACCACCCCCCGGCGGGTGGCCATCACCAGGCTCAGGTCCTCCCGGAAGTCCCGGACAGGCAGGATGGTGGCGATCTTTTCCTCCGCCCCCAGGTTCAGGAGATTGACGATGGCCTTGCCCTGGGAGCTGGGGGAGCCCACCGGGATCTCATGCACCTTCAGCCAATAGACCCGGCCGCTGGAGGTGAAGATGAGGAAATAGCTGTGGGTGGAGGCCACATAGAGCTGACTGACAAAGTCGTTTTCCCGGGTGGCCATGCCGGTGCGGCCTTTGCCTCCCCGGCGCTGGCTGCGGTAGATGTTCAATGGCGTGCGCTTGATGTAGCCCCGGTGGCTGATGGTGACCACCATCTCCTCATCGGCGATGAGGTCCTCGGCCCGGAATTCCTGGGCCACCGGGATGATCTCGGTGCGCCGGGGCTCCCCGAACTTCTCCTTGAGCTCGGTGAGCTCCTGGGCGATGAGCTCCCTCACCAAGGCCTCATCCGCCAGGATGGCCCGATAGCGGGCGATGGCCGCCTCCACCTCCCGGGCTTCATCCACGATCTTCTGGCGCTCCAGGCCCGTCAGGCGCTGCAGGCGCATGTCCAGGATGGCCTGGGCCTGGAGCTCGGAGAGCCCGAAGCGCTCCATGAGCTGCTCCTTGGCCACCGCCGGGTTGGCCGCCGCCCTAATCAGGGCGATGACCGCGTCCAGGTGCTCCAGGGCAATGAGCAGCCCCGCCAGGAGATGGGCCCGGGCCTCGGCCTGCTTCAGCTCATAGCGGGTGCGCCGGGTGATGACCTCTTTGCGGTGGGCCAGGAAGTGATAGAGGAGGTCTTTTAGGCTCAAGAGCTCGGGGCGGTTGCCGACGATGGCCACCAGGTTGATGCCGAAGGTGATCTGGAGCGGCGTGTGCAGGAAGAGCTGGTTAAGGATGATCTCCGCCGGCTCGTCCTTGCGGAGCTGGATGACCACCCTGAGGCCCTCCCGGTCGGATTCGTCCCGGATGTCGCTGATGCCCTCGATCTTCTTGTCCCGGACCAGCTCCACGATGCGCTCGATGAGGCGGGCCTTGTTCACCTGGTAAGGGAGCTCCCGGATGATCAGGGCCTCCCGGCCGCCCTTGCGCTCGATGGTCACCTTAGCCCGCAGGCGAATGAGCCCCCGGCCGGTGCGGTAGGCCTCGGCGATGCCCTCGGCGCCGTATATATAGGCGCCGGTGGGGAAATCCGGCCCCGGCATGAGGGCGAGGAGCTCCTCCAGGGTGATGTCCGGGTTTTGCAGGTAGGCCAGCAGCGCCTCGCAGACCTCCTCCAGGTTGTGGGGCGGGATGTTGGTGGCCATGCCCACGGCGATGCCGGAGCCGCCGTTCACCAGGAGGTTGGGGACCCGGGTGGGGAGCACCACGGGCTCTTTGAGGGAGCCGTCGTAGTTGGGGACGAAGTCCACCGTGTCCTTGTCCAGGTCCTGGAGGAGTTCGTGGGCCAGCCTCGATAAGCGCACCTCGGTGTAGCGCATGGCCGCGGGGGCATCCCCGTCGATGCTGCCGAAGTTGCCCTGGCCGTCCACCAACGGGGCCCGCATGGAGAAGTCCTGGGCCATGCGCACCAAGGCCTCGTAGATGGCGGCGTCGCCGTGGGGGTGGTAGTTACCCATGACTTCGCCGACGATCTTGGCGCTTTTGCGATAGGGGCGGTTCCAGTGGTTGCCCACCTCGCCCATGGCATAGAGGATGCGGCGGTGGACAGGCTTGAGGCCGTCCCGCACATCCGGGAGGGCCCGGCCGATGATCACCGACAGGGCGTACTCCAGGTAGGATTTGCGGATTTCATCCTCGATGTTGATGGGAACGGCGCGGCTTTCCATGCTGAAAAAATCCAACTGCTTCAGATTGGCAGACCTTTATCAGACTTAAAAATATCAAACGCCATCAGGAGCCGAAGTTGAGACCAGCCAAGTAACGACTCGAAGACAATTCTCCGGTTACCGGATGGCCGGATAATCGACCGCAGAGGGCCGGCCTTGACCTGGTCGTGTTCAGGACCGGACGGTAACGGTTACATTTCCCTCTCGTTTTTGCATGACGAGATGGTGAGGCTCCCGTCCTTGTCTCCAGCTTCCGGGGCAAAGGGCCAGGGAGCAGTGGCCCCCTGCCCCCTCTCCCTCACCCTCTCCCCCAACCCCTATCTTCTGCCCTCAGTTCAAGGCTGCATGGTGGTCTGATAGGCGAATTTGCCCTTTTCCACCTTGATGATCACCACGTCTTTGATGGGGTTGTGGTCCGGACCCATGGTGATGGTGCCGGTGATGCCGGGGAAGTCCCGGGTGGCGGCCAGGGCCTGGGCCACCGGGGCGCCGTCCGTGGTGCCCGCCTTCTCCAGGGCCTGGGCCAGAAGCACATAGCACTCGCCCCCCAGGGCGGCAAAGGCGTCCAGGTCCTTCTTGTAGGTCTCTTCGTAGGCCTTCAGGAACCGCTGCCCCAGCTCGGTGCGGATGCCCTGGCGATGGAAGTGGGCGGTGAAGGCCATGCCCTCCACCGCCGGGCCGCCGATGCTGAGGAGCTCCGGCACCTGGGCGCCGTCCCCGGTGAGGATGGGGAGGCTCATGCCCAGGCTTTGCATCTGCTTGGCCAACAGGGCATTTTCGGCGTAGTAGTTGGGGGCGTAGAGCAGATCCGGCTGCTTGGCCTTGAAGCCCGAAAGCTGGGCGGTGAAGTCCTGATCGCCCGTCTGGATGAAGCTTTGGGCCACGATCTCGCCGCCCAAGCGCTTGAATTCCTGGGAAAAATAATTCCCCAGGCCCACGCAGTAATCCTGGGCCTGGTCGATGAGGAGGGCCGCCCGGCGGGCCTTCAGGTGCTCAAAGGCATAGCGGGCCGCCACCTTGCCCTGCAAGTCGTCCACAAAGCAGGCCCGGAAGGCGAACTGGCGCCCTTGGGTCACCAGGGGGTTGGTGGCCGTGGGGGTTATGTTGGGGATGCGGGCCCGCTCGGCGATGGGCACTCCCGCCAAGGTGTCGCTGCTGATGACCTCGCCGATGATGGCGTGCACTTTGTCCTTTTCGATGAGGCGGGACACCGCGTTGGCCGCCTCGATGCGGTCGCTTTTGGTGTCGGTGAGGATGAGCTTCACTTCCCGGTTGAGGATACGGGGCTGAAGCTTGTGGGCGATTTGCACGCCTTCCCAGACCATCTGGCCCATGGCCGCGGCGGCGCCGGTCATGGGAAGGTAAAGCCCGATCCTGACGGGCTCCGGGGAGGCACCCTGAGCCGCCGCAGACGCAGCCCCGGCCAGCCAGGCCAGCCCCACCATCGCCGCAAGCAAACGCATAAGGAGCATATCTGCCCTGAAATCCGAGGGTTTTTTCTCTCCCTAAACTTATTTATAATACCACAAAAAATTCTTCCGGAAAATAACCCGGACGGGTTCAGGAGAGGAGAAGGTATGGAACTGGTGGTGGAAAAACTGCTCCTCCCCGAAGGCTCCAATTTGATTCTGGGGCAGAGCCATTTCATCAAGACGGTGGAAGACCTTTACGAGATCATGGTGAGCTCGGTGCCGGGGGCCAAATTCGGGCTGGCCTTTTGTGAGGCCTCCGGGGAGTGCCTCATCCGCACCGAGGGCAACGACCCGGAGCTCATCGCCGCGGCCACGGAAAACGCCCGTCGGCTGGCCGCCGGCCACACCTTTGTGCTGCTGCTGCGGGACGCCTTCCCCATCAATGTGCTGAACGCCATCAAGCTGTGCCCCGAGGTCTGCCGCCTCTTCTGCGCCACCGCCAATCCCCTGGAGGTGGTGCTGGCCCAGACCGAGCAGGGCCGGGGGATTTTGGGGGTGGTGGACGGCTTCTCCCCCAAGGGGGTGGAGGCGGAACACGGCCGGGCCTGGCGCCACGACCTGCTCCGGAAGCTGGGGTATAAGAAGTGAGGCCGCCGGGCTGGGAGGCACCAACCCCATCCAGGAGGTCAACTGGGGAGTGTGCCGGGAGGGTGGGGGAGCCACCGCTTTTCCGGTCCTCCCCGCAAAATGACGTGCGCTCCGGCGTCGGCTCATGAAGGCGGCCATCCTGGCGGCGGGTCTGGGCACCCGACTGCTGCCCCTGACCCGCGTCCTCCCCAAGGCCCTGGTGCCGGTGTGTCACCGGCCGCTTCTGGGGATCATCCTGGACCAGCTGGCGGAGGCCGGCTGTGTGCAGGTGGCGGTGAACACCCACCACCTGGGGGAGGAGATCCTGCATTTCCTGGGGCGCGGGGGGCCCTGGGGCTTGCAGGTGCAGGTGAGCCATGAGCCGGAGATCCTGGGGACCGGCGGGGGTCTCCGCCACCTGGCCCGCCTCCTGGGCGGCGGCCCGCTGCTGGCCATCAATGCCGACATCCTCACGGACCTGGACTTTGCGGCCCTCTTCGCCCGCCGGGACCTTGAGGCCGCGGCCACTCTGGTGGTCCACGACCGGCCGCCCTACAACAATGTCTGGCTCAATGGGGAAAGCCGGGTCTGCGGGGTGGGGGAACGGCCGGCTGCGGCGGTGGGGCCGCCGGTGGCCTACACCGGCATCCAGGTGGTGGGGCCTCAGATGCTGGACTGGCTCCCCGGGGAGGGCCCCCTGGACCTGGTGGCGGCCTGGCGGCAGGCCCTGGCGGCCGGGGTGCGGCTGGCGGCGCTTAAGGTGTCGGGCCATTTCTGGCAGGATGTGGGCAGCCGGGAGAGTTATCTCATGGCCCACCGGCGACTGTTATCCGGGGAATCTCCGGCGCTTGCCCGGCTCCTCGGCCCTTTGGCCGACCCTTTGATCCCCCCGGATGCCCAGGTGGCCCCCGGGGTCCGTTTCGGGCCGGGGGTGGTGCTGGGGCACCGGGTGCGGGTGGCGGAAGAGGCCTGGCTGGAAAACACCGTGGTGCTGGACGATGCCCGCCTGGCTGCCGGGGTGAGTCTTAGTGGCTGCGTGGTGGCCCCGGGAGTGCGGGTGACCGCCTCGGCCCGGGACGAGATTATCGTTTAAACAGGTAGTTCTTGAACCCCGGAAACGGTCGGGGGAGAAAAATGCAAGGGGTGGGGGGAGAGGGTGAGATGGTGAGGGCAGGGGGCCGCTGCTCTTTGGCCCCCTCTCCCTAAAAAGAAACCTATTCGGCCATCACCTTACAAGAACCCTCTGCCAATTCAGATGCCCGCTTCTATCCGTTTCCCTTGGCTGCTTCGCCTCTTTCTCCTGGCCTGGGCCCTCCAGGGCGTGTTAGTTCTGTGGGAGCTGAGGCCGGAGATCCTGGACACGGGGCGCCGCCTTCTTATGGGCCCCCGGGGCGCGGCGGTGCGCCTGGAGGACCCCTTTTATCGCTGGGTGGAGGGGCTGGCCCGGGTCATTCCCCCGGAGGCCACCTATCTCTTCCTGGACCGCTATGAGCGGGGGAAGGAGATCGAGGCCCGTTACCATCTCTTCCCCCGGCGCCATGTCCTGGCAGCCCCCAACCTCCCGCCCACCTATCTCTTCTACCTGCTGCGCCACTTTGGGGCCAAGTTTCTGGTGGCCCACACCGCCCCGGAGCCCCTGAGCCCGGAGGTGGCCCGGGCCGTGCGCACCCCGACGTTCGCTCCTCTCCCCCCCGCCGGCCAGGGCCAGGTCTTCCGGGTGGAGGGCCACCGCCTGCAGGGGGATTTCTATGATTGAGGCATTGCTATTGCCCCTGCGCTGGCTGACGGCCCTGGGGCTGTGCCATTTCATCGGCTATGCCCTCCTCCGCCTCCTCATCCCCCGCCCTGGGGGTCTTTCCGGGCCGGAGACCCTGGCCCTGAGCTTCGGGGTGGGTTCCCTGGCCATCACCGGGTGGATGCTGGCTTTGAGCGCCCTGGGCGTGCCCTTTCGGGTGGAGGCGATTCACCTGCCCCTGGCCGGACTAGCCGCCGGCATCCTCCTGGCCACCCGCTTCCGGGGGCGGCCCGCCGCCCTCCCCCACTTTTCCCCCGCCTCCTCCCCTCCTTGGGCCGGCTGGGACATTTTCTGCCTCACCGGCCTGGGTCTGGTGCTCCTTTACGCCGCCCTCCGGGCCACCCTCTTTCCCATGTGGGCCTGGGACAGCATCGCCACCTGGGGCTTCAAGGCCAAAGTCTTTTACCTCCGGCAGGGGGTGGACCTCCAAGGCCTCACGGCCCACCCTTATTACCCCAACCATGTGCCCCTGATCCTCACCTTCTTCTACCTTACCTTAGGCGGGGTGAAGGATCATCTCGCCCAGGGGCTCTTTCCCTGGTGGGGGGCCATGACCCTGGCCCTGCTCTATGCCCTGCTCCGCCGCCTTGAGCTCTCCCGAGGCCAGGCTCTAGGGGTGACCCTGTTTTTCGCCACCAGCGGCGTCACCTTCATCACCCACCTGTTCATTGCTTACGCCGATCTGCCCCTCACCTTCTATGCCCTGGGCGCCGCCGGGCTTCTTTACCTGAAGCTCCGTGACCTGGCGCCCTCCGGAAGCCTCCCCCTTATTGCCCTGATGTGCGCCGGGCTGAGCTGGACCAAATTCGAAGGCGCGCCCCTGGCCGCCACCTTTATCCTGGCCGCGGCCTTGACCCTCCTGTGGCTGCGGCCGCCATCCCTCCTCCGCCGCCTGGCCACCCTGGCCTGGCCCGCAGGCGGCATCCTTTTGGGCACCCTCCCCTGGCGGCTCTACATGCGGGCCCACCACATCGAGGTGGGAAGCGACCATATCTTAAGCTTCTTCCCCCACCAGTTCGTCTGGGCCATGCCGGCCCTGGGAAAAATCCTCGCCCTGCCTTTCGCCTTCGGAGTCCTGTGGTGGGCCACCCTGGCCGCCGCCATTTTGCTGGGCCGCCGCCTGGTCACCTCCCCGCCCCTGTTCCTGACCCTCACCCTGGCCGGCAACCTCCTGGCCATCCTCCTGGGCTACGCCCTGGCCCCCACCTCCACCGAAGAATTCCCCTTCTACGTCCGGGCTACCCTGGACCGCCTGCTCCTGCACCTCGCCCCCCTGGCCGCCCTGCTGGTGGGGGAGGGGGTGAAGGAGGCGGGGGGAGGGCCAGGGACCTGAGGTCCCTGCCCTCCCCCCGGGCCCCCCTCCCCACCCGCAGACGACAACGGGGCGGGCCTGTGGCCCGCCCCGTTGTTATTCTCACAAGGGATTGGGGGTGGGGGCCCGGGGGAGGGGGAAAGGGCCTCGGCCCTTTGCCCCCTCCCCCGGTCACCTTACCTAAGTTTGCACACCCCGGTGGGGCAGATTTTTTTGGTGACGTGGTCTTCGAATTCCTGGCGGAAGTTTTTGTAGGCGCTTAAGAACGGCGCCGGGGCGGTCTGGCCCAAGGGGCAGAAGGAGGCGTCGATCATGGCGGCGCCCAGGCGTTCCAGGAGGGCCAGGTCGTCCAGGGTGCCCTGCCCCTGGCAGATGCGGTTGATGGTCTTCAGGATCACGGGCGTGCCTTCCCGGCAGGGGGTGCACTGGCCGCAGGATTCGTGGGCGAAGAACTTGGCCACGGCCCTCACGAAGTCCACCACGCAGGTGTTCTGGTCCATGACCAGCATGGTGCCGGAGCCCAAAGCACCCCCCACTTGGGCCATGGAGCCGAAGTCGAGAGGTGTGTCCAGGGCCGCGGCGGTGACGATGCCGGCGGAGGCGCCTCCGGTCTGGCAGAACTTGAAGGTGCTCCCCGGGCGCATGCCGCCGCCGTAAGTGTCGATGAGCTCCCTCAAGGTGATGCCCGCCGGCACCTCCACGATCTGCGGCGTTTTGACGTGGCCGATGATCTGGTAGATCTTGGTGCCGGTGGTGTCCGGGGTGCCCAGGCTCTTGTACCAGGCGCCGCCCTTTTCAATGATGGCCGGCACGCTGGCCAGAGTTTCCACATTGTTGACGATGGTGGGTTTGCCCCACAGGCCCGCCACGCCCGGAAAAGGCGGCTTCATGCGGGGGTAGCCCCGTTTGCCTTCGATGGATTCGATAAGGGCGGTCTCCTCGCCGCAGATGTAGCAGCCAAAACCCGAGCGCACCTCGATATCGAAGGAGAAGTCGGTGCCGAAGAGGTTTTTCCCCAGGAAGCCCTTGGCCCGGGCCTGCTCGATGGCCTTGTTGAGGCGGTGTTTGGAGAGGTAGTATTCGCCCCGGACGTAGATGTAGCCCTGGGAGGCGCCCACAGCGTAGCCGGCGATGGCCATGCCCTCCAGGACCTTCTGGGGGTCCCCCTCCATGATGTAGCGGTCCTTGATGGTGCCCGGCTCCCCTTCGTCGGCGTTGCAGATGATGTATTTGGGGGTGACGGTGAGAGGCCGGGTAAAGGACCATTTGAGCCCGGCGGGGAAGCCGGCGCCGCCCCGGCCGCGAATGCCGGCTGTCTTTACCTCCTCCACCACCTGCTCCGGGGTCATGGTGGTCACCGCCTTTTTCAGGGCCTGCCAGCCGCCGGCGGCCACATAATCGTCGATGTTTTCCGGATCGATCTTCCCCACGTTCTTGAGGAGGATGAGGTCCGTGGGGGGCTGCTTGTAGCTGGTGACCTCGTTGGTGGTGCACTTGAGGGTGGTGTAGTCCGGGGCTTTCCCGGCCCGGTAGTCGGCGATGATCTGCCGGAAGCGCTCCCGGGTGAGGTGGCCGTGCACCACTTCGTTGATCTGCATGGCCGGGGCCACCTCGCACACCCCCAGGCAAGCGCTGGTCTCCAGGGTAAAGAGGCCGTCCGAGGTGGTCTCATTGAGGCCGATGCCCAGCTCCTCTTTGGCCATCTCCAGGAGATTTTCGGCCCCCAGCACATGGCAGGGCGGGGATTCGCAGAAGCGGATGACGTACTTCCCCTTGGGCCGCCAGGTGTACATGGAGTAGAAGCTCATCACCCCGAAGATGTGGGCCGCCGGGATGTTGAGGCCTTCGGCGATGCGGTCCTGAGCTTCGGGGGGGAGCCAGCCGATGGCCTCCTGCACCTCCTGGAGGACGGGCATGAGGTTGCCGGGGACGTCCTTATATTTGGCGATGATGGCGTCGATCTTCTCTAACTGGGCCGGGCTGAGCTGGGCCGGAGTGGATGCCGCGCAGCTGCACGTGATCATAGCTTAAGGCCTCCCTTTACGCTTTCTCGACCTGCACGGCGCAGACCTTGTATTCCGGGATGCGGCAGACCGGGTCCAGGGCGGCGTTGGTGAGCTTGTTGGCCGCCGCCTCGGCGAAGTGGAAGGGCAAAAATACCGTGCCGGCCACCGCCTTGGGGGAGATCTGGGCCCGGGCGATGATCTCGCCCCGCCGGGAGCGCACCCGCACCCGGTCGCCGTCGCTGATACCCAAACGCTGGGCGTCCGCCGCGGCCATCTCCACCCGGCACTCCGGCGCCTTTTCCGTGAGCCCCGGGGCCCGGCGGCTCATGGTGCCGGTGTGATACTGATAGAGCACCCGGCCGGTGGTGAGATAGAGGGGGTAGTCCGCGTCCGGCATCTCCGCCGGGTCTTTGTGCTCCACCGGGAAGAACATGCCCAGCCCCCGGGCGAAGCGGTCCTTATGCAGAAAGACGGTGCCGGGGTGCTCTTCCGTGGGGCAGGGCCACTGGATGCCCCCCGCCTCCAGCCGCTTATAGGTGATGCCGGCGTAGGACGGGGTGACTTTCCGGATCTCCTCGAAGATCTCCTCCGGGGAGGCATAATTCATGGGATATCCCAGGCGATTGCTGAGCTCGCAGATGATCTGCCAGTCGGGCTTGCACCCGGGAAGCGGCGGGATGCACTGGCGCACCCGGGCCACCCGGCGCTCGGTGTTGGCGAAGGTGCCGTCCTTTTCGGCAAAGGAGGCCGCGGGCAGGACCACGTGGGCCAATTTGCCGGTCTCGGTGAGGAAGATGTCCTGCACCACCAGCAGCTCCAGCTTCTGCATGGCCTTGATGGCGTGGTCGGCGTCGGCATCCGACAGGGCCGGGTTTTCGCCGATGATGTAGAGGGCCTTCATCTCCCCGGCATTGATGGCCGGGAGCATGTCGGTCATGGTCTTGCCCACCCAGGCGGGAAGCCCGCTCACGCCCCAGGCCGCCTCCATCTTTTTGCGGGCCGCCTCGTCGGTCACCGGCTGGTAGCCGGAAAAGACATTGGGCAGACCCCCCATGTCGCAGGCGCCCTGGACGTTGTTCTGGCCCCGTAAGGGGTTGACGCCGCCGCCCCAGACCCCCACGTTGCCGCAGAGCATGGCCAGGTTGGCCAGGGCCTTGACGTTGTCGGTGCCCACGGTGTGCTGGGTGATGCCCATGCAATAGACGATGGAGGCCACCTTGGCCTGGGCGTACATCCGGGCCGCGGCCTCGATGTCCGCCGCCGGGATGCCGGTGATCTGGGCGGCCCGCTCCGGGGTGTAGGCCGCCACCGTCTGCTTCAGGGCCTCGAAATTCTCGGTGCGCTCGGCCACATAGGCGGCGTCATAGAGATTGTCCCGGATGATGACGTGCATCATGCCGTTGAGGAGGGCGATGTCCGTCCCGGGGTATTGGCGCAAGTAAAGCTTGGCGAACTTCACCAGGTCCTGGCGCCTCGGGTCCACCACGATGAGATGGGCGCCCTTGAAGCGCACCGCCCGTTTGATGCGGGCGGCAATGACCGGGTGGTTTTCATTGGTGTTGGAGCCGATGACCAGAATGCACTTCGCGTCCTCCAACTCGCCGATGGAGTTGGTCATGGCGCCGGAACCGAAAGCTGCGGCCAGACCGGCCACAGTGGCGCTGTGTCAGAGACGGGCGCAGTGGTCCACGTGGTTGGTGCCGATCACCGCCCGCATGAATTTCTGCATCAGGTAGTTCTCTTCATTGGTGATGCGGGCGGAGCACCAGCCGCCGATCTGCTCGGGACCGTGTTTCTCCTTGATCTCCTTGAGCTTGGCGGCCACGAAATCCAGGGCCTCATCCCAGCTCACCGGGGTCAGCTCGCCGTTTTTGCGCAGGAGCGGCGTGGTGAGGCGCTCGGGGTGGTGCACAAAGTGCCAGCCGAAGCGGCCTTTGACGCACAGCCGGCCGTTATTGGGCTCCAGGTCGGCGCCGGTCACCTTGACGATGCGGTCGTCCTTGACATGCACCTCCAACTGGCAGCCCACGCCGCAGTATGGGCAGGTGGTGAGGACTTTGGTCCGTTCCCAGGCCCGGCCCTGGCCGAGGGCGTTTTTGTCCAGGAGCGCCCCCACCGGACAGGACTGGACGCACTCGCCGCAGAAGACGCAGTCGGACTCGATGTAGGTCTTGTCCGCCTTGGCGACGATCTTGTTGTGGGAGCCCCGGTAGCCGATGGCGATGGCGTCGTTCACCTGGCGCTCAGTGCAGCCCCGCACACAGCGGCCGCACATGATGCACTTGGAGAAATCCCGGACGATCATGCTGTTGTTGTCTTCGAAGTAGTAGGGATGGTCCGGGGGGGTGGCGAAGGCGGGGTATGGCACCTGGTAGCGGTAGGCCAGGGCCTGGAGCTCGCATTCGCCGTTGGCCTCGCAGATGAGGCAGTTGTGGTTGCCGCTGGCCAGGGCCAGCTCCAGCACCATGCGCCGGGCGGCGGCCACCCGGGGGCTCTCCGTCTGGATCACCTGATTGGCCGCGGCCTGGGTGGCGCAGGCGGGGAGCAGGGTGCGGGCCCCTTCCACCTCCACCACACAGACGCGACAGGAACCGGTGGGCAGAGTGTCTTTCATCCAACAGAGGGTGGGGATATAGACCCCGGCCCCTCGGGCCACCTCAAGAATGGTCTGACCGGGCTCAAAGGCCACGGTCCGGCCATTGAGGGTCAAAGTGGGTTCGGCCATGCGCGTGCTTCCTCCCTCGTGGGTAAGCGCTCGCCGTGGCTGGGCCGGGCCACAGCATGTTCATCTTAGCACAAGGTCGGGAAGGGGGACAAAGGAAAAAAAGATGTCTCCGGCGAGAATCGTCGGAAAATGGGACAGGTCAAAGGCAGCCCCGGGAGTGTGCCTGTATCAGCGGCGGGTAAGGGATCTCGGCAAGGGGCGGAGGAAGAGGAATATTATGAAGGAGGGAACCCGGAGTAAGGGGAGGCCAGGCGTCTTCCCCGCCTCCCCTCCCCCCGCGGCAAAACCGACCTGGCCGTGCACCCTCCATCGCCCCCGCCACCGCCGAGGGCTCAGGCCCGGGGGTGTGGGATTAGCTGCCGCCACGACACAGCCGGCCCGGCTTACCGCTGCTTCCTTCCGGACCTGACGGGGTTCACCGGCGTCTGTTGCGTGGGGTCCAATCCGCCCGCCGGGCCGCGGCCAAAGGCGGCGCTGCGAGGCTCTGGGAGGGGATTCAACCCCGCATCAAGCGGCTTTCGGGTTACAGGGCACCGCTAGCTCCCCGTCTAGCACGGCCAGGAATCTTATGACCGATCCACCAGTTCGCTCAGTTCCTTGCCCACCTTGAAAAAGGGGAGCTTTTTGCCCCCCACCTCGATGACGTCGCCGGTTTTGGGGTTCCGGCCCTTGTAGCCATTATAATACTTCACCTTGAAGCTGCCGAAGCCCCGGATCTCGATGCGTTCGTTGCGCACCAGGGCTTCCGCCATATTCTCAAAGATGGCGTTGACCACCAGCTCCGCTTTTTTCAGGGTGAGGTTCTCAGCCTTGGCCAGGGCCTCGATGAGTTGCGACTTGTTCATGCAGCACCACTCCTTGGGAGAGAGGTTGAGAGGCCCGCACCGCGCCCGGCAGGCCGGGGGCTAATTGATTTACATAATAAAAAAAATAAGTTGGGCCGTAAAGAAAAAAATGTCCCGCCTCTGATCCCCTCCTCCCGGCCCCTTTCCGGGAAGGACCTTTACAGGCCCCCGGCCGGGTGATAGGCTTTTGCCATGCGCGAACCCCATCCGTCGCCGATTCCCCTGGCATTGCCGGCGGAGCCCCCGGCCGCAGGAGAGGTCGGCTATTTTCCCCTGCTTCAGGGCGCCAATCCGGCATTTCTGCCGGCCCGGGCCGTGTTCCTCTTCCATCCCGGCATGCTCTTCGGCTCCCGGGAGCGCTGGTGGGGCAACCCCGCTCCCCGGCCCACCCCCCACGAGGGCCTGGACCTGTGGCTGTGGGAGGATGACGCGGCTCAGGCTTACACCCTCCCGGTGACCTTCCGGGTGCCTGCCCCCTTTCCCGGCGTGGTGGCCCGGCTGCTGCCGGATTTTCTGGGCCTGACCGTGTGCCTGCGCCATGCGGTGGCGCAGGGCGAGACCTGCCTGTACAGCCTCCTGGGCCACCTCCGGCCCCGGGACGACCTGCGGGAGGGCAGTCGGGTGGCCGCCGGGGATATCCTGGGTACTCTGGCCGCCCCCCAGAAGCCCACCCGGGTGCCGCCCCACCTGCACCTCACCCTGGTCTTTCTGCCCCCAGCCCAGGAAGGCGAGCTTTTAGATTGGGGCGTGTTGGGCCGCCACCCGGCGGTGCGGCTGGTGGACCCCCTGCCTTGGCTCCGCCTGCCCCATCGCCTCATCAGGGAGCTGCCCCTGCCCCCGGAAAGCCGAGGTATGCCATGAGTCCTCCATCTCCTCAACGGGCCGCCTGGAATTTCATCATCCTGGTGGGGGTGGTGAGCCTGTTCAGCGACCTCACCTATGAAGGCGCCCGCAGCGTCACCGGCCCTTTCCTGGGCCTGCTGGGGGCCAGCGCGGTGGTGGTGGCGGTGGTGGCCGGGCTGGGAGAGTTTCTCGGCTATGCCCTGCGGCTGGTTTCAGGATACCTCACCGACCGTCTGGGCCGCTACTGGGGCATCACCTGGGCGGGCTATGCCTGCAATCTGCTGGCGGTGCCGCTTCTGGCCCTGGCCTGGACCTGGCATGTGGCCGCGGGGCTGATCCTCCTGGAGCGGGTGGGCAAGGCCCTGCGCACCCCCGCCCGGGACGCCATGCTCTCCCATGCCGTCAGCCGGGTGGGCCGGGGCTGGGGCTTCGGCTTCCACGAGGCCATGGACCAGTTGGGCGCGGTGACCGGCCCCCTGGTGGTGGCCGGGGTGCTGGCCTGGCATGGGGGCTACCGGGCCGCCTTCGCCTGGCTCCTGGTGCCGGCGGTGGTGGCCTTGGCGGTGATCGCCGCCGCTTCCCGGCTGTATCCCACCCCCCGGGACCTGGAGAAAAAGATGCCGGAGTTGGAGACCCAGAGCCTGAGCCGCCCTTTCTGGCTCTATGTGGGGGCTTTGGGGCTCATTGCCGCTGGCTATGCGGATTTCCCCCTCATCGCCTATCATTTCGGCAAGACCGGCGTGCTGCCGCCGGTGTGGATCCCGCTGTTTTACGCCGTGGCCATGGGGGTGGACGCCGTGGCCGCCCTGGCGCTGGGCCGGCTTTATGACCGCCGGGGTCTGCTGGTGCTTTTGGGGGCGGTGGCGGTGACCGCCTGGTTCGCGCCCCTGGTCTTTTTCGGCGGCTTTGCCGTGGCTCTGGCCGGGGTGGTGCTGTGGGGCATCGGCATGGGGGTGCAGGAGTCCGTGGTCAAGGCGGTGCTGGCGGAGCTGGTACCGCCCAAGCGCCGGGCCACCGCCTTCGGAATCTTCCACACGTGCTTCGGCCTGTGCTGGTTTGTGGGAAGCGCCCTCATGGGTCTGCTCTACGATCTGAACCTATGGGTGCTGGTGGCCTTTTCCATCCTGCTTAACCTGACCGCCTTGCCGTTTCTGGTCATGGTCTCCCGCCGGCTGGTCCCGGCGCACCGGCAGCCTGCTTGACAAAGGCAGGCCCCTGGCGTTTAATGATATCAGAGAAAAAATAATCATTTTCACAGGTTTCCCTTCATGCCCCTGTTTCGCAAAGTCCTCATCGCCAACCGCGGCGAGATCGCCATCCGTATCATCCGGGCCTGCAAGGAGCTGGGCATCCCCACGGTGGCCATCTACACCGAACACGATGCCAACGCCCTCCACATCGTCAAGGCGGATCAGGCCATCTCCGTGAGCCCGGGGCCCTTGGCCGGGTACCTGGATTTTGCCCAGATCATCGAGGTGGCCAAGTGGGCCGGGGCCGACGCCATCCACCCCGGCTACGGCTTCGGGGCGGAGAACTGGCAGTTCGCCCAGGCCTGCGCCGAGGCCGGCATCACCTTCATCGGCCCGCCTCCCGAGGCCATCCGGGAGATGGGGGACAAGGTGCGGGCCCGGGAGCTCATGGCCGCCGCCGGGGTGCCCATCATCCCCGGCTCCCCCGTCATCACCCAACCCGAAGAGGCCCGGGAGCACGCCGCCCGCATCGGCTTTCCGCTGCTGGTCAAGGCCAAAGGCGGCGGCGGCGGTCGGGGCATGCGCCTGGTGTGGACGGAAGAGGAGATGCTGGACAGCCTGGAGGGGGCCCGCCGGGAGGCCGGCCGGGCCTTCGGCGATGAAGGCATCTATCTCGAGAAGTTCATCGAGGAGCCCAAGCACATCGAGATCCAGATCGTGGGGGACACCCAGGGCCGGCTGGTGCACCTGGGGGAGCGGGACTGCTCCATCCAGCGGCGCCACCAGAAGCTCATCGAAATCGCCCCCTCGCTGGTCCTCACCCCGGAGAAGCGCCAGGAGATGGGAGAGGTGGCCAAAAAGGCGGCCGCCTCGCTGGGGTACTTTTCCCTGGGCACCATGGAATTCCTGGTGGACAAGTACCTCAACTTTTACTTCCTGGAGATGAACACCCGGGTACAGGTGGAGCACCCCATCACCGAGCTCATCACCGGCATTGATCTCGTCAAGGAGCAGATCCGGGTGGCCGCCGGGGAGCCGTTGTCCTTCACCCAGGAAGAGGTGAGCCTGAGGGGCTATGCCATCGAGTGCCGCATCAACGCCGAGGACCCCCGGAACAACTTCTTCCCGTCGCCGGGGCGCATCACCCGCTACTATTCCCCCGGCGGCGTGGGGGTGCGGCTGGACGGCTGCGTCTTCGGCGGCTATGAGGTGCCCCCGTACTTCGATCCTCTGCTCTCCAAGCTCTGCGTCTGGGGCCGCACCTGGGAGGAAGCGTTGGCCCGCATGGACCGGGCCTTGGGAGAATACGTTATCCGGGGCATCAAGACCACCATCCCCTTTTATCGCCGTCTGCTTCAGGACGAGGAGTTCCGGGCCGGCACCTTCACCACCGATTTCCTGGAACGCAAGCTGCCGGAACTCACCTATGAGGACGTGGTGGAACCCTGGGACCGCTTCTATGTGGCCAGCGCGGCTCTCTTCTGCCACCTGAACCAGATCGCCAAAAAGAGCGGCAGTCATGTTTAATCCGGCCAAAGTCACTGACGTTACCTTCCGGGACGGCCAGGAGGATTTCGTGCACCGTTTCCTGGTGCAGGAGGATCTGGTCCGCCTAGCCGCCCTCCTGGACCGGGTGGGCTTCTATTCCCTGGATTGTTGGGGCGGCACCAGCTTCTACGCCACCCTCACCGAGATGAAAGAGGACCCCTGGCAGCGGCTTAGGCGCCTGCGCCGGGCCCTCCCCAACACCCCCGTGCAGATGATCATCCGGGGGCGCATGCTGGTGGGCTTCAAGCCTTATGAGCCCGAGCTCATCCGCCGGTTCATCACCCGGGCGGCCCACTTCGGGGTGGACATCATCCGGGTCTATGACAACCTCAATGATCCGGACAATATGGCGGTGGCGGTGGCTACTGGCAAGGAGCTGCGCAAGCAGGTGGAGGCCACCGTCCTCATCAGCCAGAACCCCCACATCACCCTGGAGGATTACCTCAACCTGGCCGGCCGGCTGGTGAACCTGGGGGCAGACGTCATCTGCTTCAACGACTCCTTCGGCATGCTGACCCCCCTGCAGGTGGGCACCCTGGTGGCGGCCTTCAAGCGCTACTATTCCCAGCCGGTCAGGCTCCACCTGCACGACAACCTGCAGACCGCGGTGGCCTGCTATCAGGAAGGGGTGCGCCGGGGAGCGGAGCTGGTGGACACCACCCTGGCGGCCCTCTCCTGGCCCTACGGACCGCCACCGGTGCAGTCGCTGATGCTGTCGTTGGGGGGCACCCGCCATGATCCCCAGCTGGACATGGATGTCCTGGGGGAAGTGACGGAATTCATCGCTGACCTGAAGGAGAAGTATCACTATCAGGAACCGGCCCTGCGCCGGCCCGACGATATCCCGGGGCCCGCCTCCATTCCCAGTCTGTTGAAGGACTTCGTCCGGGAGGAGCTCCTGCGCCGGGATGCCCGGGACCGGCAGAGCCAAGCCTACAAGGAGGCCCATCAGGTGTGGGCCGATCTGGGCTATCCCGCTCTCAAGGGCCGCATCCTGGAGATCGTGGGCCTGCAGGCGGTGGAAAACACTTTGGCGCCCCGGCGCTATGACACCCTGGTCCCCAGCCTCGTGGATCTCCTCAAAGGCCGCTACGGCCGGCTCCACACCCCGGTGAGCCTGGAGCTGCAGCAGCGGGTCCTGGGCTGGGTGGAGGGCGTGGAAGAGGAACTGGAGGAGGAAGCGCCCTTACTCTACCGGCCGGACCTGGAAAAGGAGGAGGACCTGCTCACCTACTCCCTGTTCCCCACGGAGGCGGAGGAACTCTTCTACGCCCGCAGTGCCGGCGCGGCCCCGGCCCGGCCCCCCCGGCCGCCCCAGCCCTACCCCATCTCCATCAGCACCACCTCCTTGGTGCTGGCGCACCGGGGAGATGAGGTGGCGGCCCGGCTGGAGGGGGTGGGCGGCGAGCGCCACGGCAAGCAGGTGCTCTTCATCAACATCCATGACAACACCGAGGAGATCCTGGTGCAGTTGGCCCCCGGCTCCGGGGAGACGCCGGAATACCTGATCACCCTGCACGGCGACACTTACCGCATCCGGGTGGGCAAGACCTTCCCCCGGGATGAGGAGTTCACCCCCGTCTTTCTCACCATCAACGGCCAGGTGGAGGAGTTTTTGCTCAAGACCGGCAAGGGCTGAGGCGCCTCCAGCCGGTGCAGACAACTCTTGGGGGGAAGGAGGCGGTGGCCTCATACCCCTTTTCCCGACTCACTTCCCCAACCCCTCAAACGCCTGAGGTGAAGGAGGAGGCCATGGCGGTGCGATCCCGGATGTTGTCTTCCGGTTGGTACCCGGGCAGCGGCAGCGCCTGCCGGGCGGAAATCGAAAAATTCATCGCCGGGGTTAAGCCCCTCGAACCCGGGGTTCAGCCCCTGGGAGGCCTGGTCCCCCATGCCGGCTGGTATTTCTCCGGCAGGCTGGCGGCAAAGGTCTTTTTCTTATGCTCCCAGGCAGTGCAGCCCGAGGTGGTGGCGCTCTTCGGGGGGCATCTGCCGGGCGGCCCGCCTTTGCTGGTCACCGACGACGCCTGGGAGACCCCCCTGGGGGATATCCCTCTGGCCACCGACTTTTACGCCCCCTTGCGGCAGCGCCTCACCCTGAAGCCCGAATACCCCGGCGACAACACCATCGAGGTCAATCTCCCCTTTGTGAAATACTTCTTCCCCCAGGCCCGGCTGCTGGCACTGAGGGCCCCCCAGACCCCGGAGGCGGTGCGGCTGGGCGAAGCGGTGGTGGAGGTGGCCCGGGAGCTGGGGCAGAGCCTGCTCCTCATCGGCTCCGCCGACCTGACGCATTACGGCCTGAACTACGGCTTCGCCCCCCAGGGCTATGGGCCCCAGGCGGTTAAGTGGGTGAAGGAGGTCAATGACAAGCGCTTTCTGGAGGCCCTGCTGCAGATGGACCCCCTCTCGGCCATCGCCCTGGCGGACCGGGACCTGAGCTCCTGCTCCGCCGGCGCACCCGCCGCCGCCCTGGCCGGCGCCAAAAAACTGGGCGCCACCCGGGCCCTCCTGGTGGACTACTACACCAGCTACGACGTGCTTCCCGGGGATTCCTTCGTGGGCTACGCCGGGGTCCTCTGGGCGGTCTGAGAAAGGTGTGGGGGAGGGCCAGGGACCTGAGGTCCCTGCCCTCCCCCACACCCCCTCCCAACCCGCGGATAATTTTGGGGAAGCGGCCTTTTGGCCCGCTTCCCCAAAATTTTTTATCCATATGGGATGGGGGGAGGGGGCCGGGGGAGGGGGTAAGGGCCGTCGGCCCTTAGCCCCCTCCCCCGCTACCCATTAATACATCCCGCCCATGCCGCCGCCGGGCATGCCTGCGGCGGGTTCTTCCTTCTTGGGTTTTTCGGCCACCATGGCCTCGGTGGTAATCAGCAGGCCGGCCACGGAGGCAGCGTTCTGGATGGCGAAGCGCACCACCTTGGTGGGGTCGATGACGCCCGCGGCCATGAGGTCCTCGTACTGGCCGGTCTCGGCGTTGAAGCCCATAGCGCCCTTGAGGGTCTTCACGTGTTCGGCCACCACCGAGCCCTCAAAGCCGGCGTTGTTGGCGATCTGGCGGATGGGCTCCTCCACCGCCCGCTTGATGATGTTGACGCCCAGCTGCTCGTCGTGGTTGTCGAGCTTCATTTCCGCCAGCACCGGGATGGTGCGCAGCAAGGCCACGCCGCCGCCGGGGACGATGCCCTCCTCCACCGCAGCGCGGGTGGCGTTCAGGGCGTCTTCCACCCGGGCCTTCTTCTCCTTCATCTCCACTTCGGTGGCCGCGCCCACACGGATGACGGCCACGCCGCCCACCAGCTTGGCCAGCCTTTCTTGCAGCTTCTCCCGGTCATAATCGCTGGTGGTCTCCTCGATCTGGGCCCGGATCTGCTTCACCCGGCCCTCGATGGCCTCCCGGGAGCCGCCGCCGTCAATGATGGTGGTGTTGTCCCGGTCGATGTTCACCCGCCGGCAGGTGCCCAGTTCCTTCAGGGTGACGTTTTCCAGCTTCCAGCCCATGTCTTCGCTGATGACCTGGCCGCCGGTGAGGATGGCGATGTCCTCCAGCATGGCCTTGCGCCGGTCGCCGAAGCCGGGGGCCTTCACCGCCGCCACCTGCAGGGTGCCCCGGAGCTTGTTCACCACCAGGGTGGCCAGGGCCTCGCCCTCCACGTCCTCGGCCACGATGAGCAGCGGCTTGCCCATCTTGGCGATCTGCTCGAGGAGGGGCAGGAGGTCCTTCATGGCGCTGATCTTTTTCTCATGCACCAGAATGTAGGGCTCCTCCAGGTTGACCTCCATCTTCTCCGGGTTGGTGACGAAATAGGGGGAGATGTAGCCCCGGTCGAACTGCATGCCTTCCACCACTTCCAGGGTGGTCTCCATGCCCTTGGCTTCCTCCACCGTGATGACGCCTTCCTTGCCCACTTTGCTCATGGCTTCGGCGATGATGTTGCCGATGGAGGCGTCGTTGTTGGCGGAGATGGTGCCCACCTGGGCGATCTCTTTCTGGTCCTTGGTGGGCTTGGAGATCTTCCGGAGCTCCTCCACCACCGCGGCCACGGCCTTGTCGATGCCCCGCTTCAGGGCCATGGGGTTGGTGCCGGCGGCCACCAGCTTGGCGCCCTCCTGGTAGATGGCCTGGGCCAGGATGGTGGCGGTGGTGGTGCCGTCGCCGGCCACGTCACTGGTCTTGGAGGCCACTTCCTTCACCATCTGGGCCCCCATGTTCTCGAACTTGTCCTCCAGCTCGATCTCCTTGGCCACGGTGACGCCGTCCTTGGTGATGGTGGGGGCGCCGAAGGACTTCTCCAGGATGACGTTGCGGCCCTTGGGGCCCAAAGTGACCTTGACCGCGTCCGCCAGGGTGTTGACGCCCCGGAGCATGGCCTCCCGGGCCTTGATGTCATATTTGATCTCTTTGCCAGCCATTCGTGTGTGTCCTCCTTGGGGGATTCGCTGTTTTCAGCGGAAAAATGGTGAGGGAGTTACTCTTCGATGATGGCCAGGATGTCGTCTTCCCGCATCATGAGGTATTCTTCGCCTTCGATCTTGATCTCGGTGCCGGCGTATTTGCTGAACAGCACCCGGTCCCCTTCCTTGACCTGCAGGGCCATGCGCTGACCCTGGTCGCTCATCTTGCCGGGGCCCACCGCGATGATTTTGCCCTCGATGGGCTTTTCCTTGGCGGTGTCGGGGATGTAGATGCCGCCTTTGGTCATCTGCATCTCTTCGGTGCGCTTGACCAGGACGCGATCGTTCAGGGGTTTGACCTTCATGAACCCTCCTCCTTTGAAAGTGAAAAAATGGGGAATTTTGCTGCAGTTTCAGGCTTGAGTCGGTGACGGCGGCGAGCCGCTGTTAGCACTCACCGCCAATGAGTGCTAATAGATGATTAATCAGGCCAACGGGAAAATCAAGAGGGCAAGGGAAATTTTTGCAGAAAAAAAAATGGGCCTCCCTGCGGGAACCCGGAGGCCCTCCGGTGGGCGACCATTACGTAAAGGCGGCCCGTCAGGCCAAGATCACGCCAGGGCTGGGTGTCCCCACCCTCAGAAACACCAAAGGGCAGGGGGAACCCAGCCTCCCTGCCCCTTATTGTTCCTGGCTTTGGTCAGGGATGGGGGGGTCTGCCGCCGATGGCGGCTACCCCCTCACGTCGTGGGTGTTAAGCCCTCCACCCCTGCCGGCCCCCTTCCCCACGCCGCTCAGCCGCCCCGTTTGGCCAGGCGCACCGAGGCGCCCGCCGCTTGGTTCGACTTTTTCTTGCTGCCAGAGGTATTGCCGTTCTTCTTGGCGGCGCTCCCGGAGGAGTTGGTTTTCTTGGCCACCGCGGCGGTGCCCTTCACCGCCGGTTTGGCCGCGGTTTTGGCATTGGCCGGGGCCTTGCCGCCCCCTAACATGCCGGCGGTGTGCACCGTCGCAGCGGACTTGGCGGCCGTCCCCTTGCCGGATTTGCCCTTGCTGGCCGAGGCCACCTGCACCGGGGCGGATTTGCTCCCCTTCCTGGCCACGGTGGCCGTCTTGCCCCGGGACTTGGCG